>JAYTXW010000121.1:0-6148 GCA_043742745.1 Sphingomonadaceae bacterium | reverse complement strand
CTGAAATAAACGGTGCCCGGCGACAACCCCACCATCACGCCGAAGCCGCGCTGGATCAAGGATCCACCGGCGCCGCCTTGCACCATAACAGACCCCATGCTAACGCCCCGGTCGCTTAACGTGTAGGCACCGCCTCGCCGGTGTTGCGTGGCAATTCGGGCCATTCTTTCGGTTTGGGCGAGGTTCGTGGAAACATCGGGCGGCATTGTTGCGGGACTGTCGGGGCGTTACGCCACCGCTTTATTCGAACTCGCGCGTGACGCGAAGGCCGTCGACGCCGTCGCTGCCAGCCTAGCGTCGGTCACCGCTGGCCTCGCCGAATCAGACGATCTCCGCCGCCTGACGACGAGCCCGATGATCGACCGCGCCGCCGCCGCCGCCGCCATCAAAGGTGTTGCCGGCACGATGAGCCTCGACCCGCTGACGACCAACTTCCTCGGCGTCCTCGCGCACAACCGCCGTTTGAGTGCGTTATCTGCAATCATCCGCGACTTCGCCAAGCTGAGCGCCCGCTCGCGCGGCGAGATTACCGCCGAAGTCACGAGCGCCCACCCGCTCGACGCTGATCAGCAGGCCGCGCTCAAGGCCAAGCTGCGTGCCGGCCTCGGGGCGGATGCCGCACTCGTCTTGAACGTCGACCCCGAAATCCTCGGTGGGCTCGTCGTCCGCGTCGGCAGCCGCATGGTCGACAGCTCGCTCCGCACCAAATTGAACAGCCTCGCCACGGCGATGAAGGGTTAGACGATGGACATCCGCGCCGCTGAAATCTCGCAGGTCATCCGCGACCAGATCGCCAACTTCGGCACCGAAGCCCAGGTCAGCGAAGTCGGCCAGGTGCTGTCGGTCGGCGACGGCATCGCCCGCGTTTTCGGGCTCGACAACGTCCAGGCGGGCGAGATGGTCGAATTTCCCGGCGGTATCCGCGGCATGGCGTTGAACCTCGAGGCGGACAACGTCGGCATCGTCATCTTCGGATCGGATTCGACCATCAAGGAAGGCGACACCGTCAAGCGCACCGGCACGATCGTCGACGTTCCTGTCGGCAAGGGCCTGCTCGGGCGCGTCGTTGATGGTCTCGGGAACCCGATCGACGGCAAGGGTCCATTAACAGACGTCGTCCGGTCGCGCGTAGAAGTTAAAGCGCCAGGCATCATTCCGCGCAAGTCGGTCAACGAGCCGATGCAAACCGGGCTCAAGGCGCTCGACGCCCTCGTCCCCGTCGGCCGCGGCCAGCGTGAGCTGATCATCGGCGACCGTCAGACCGGCAAGACTGCGGTGGCGATCGATACCTTCATCAACCAGAAGGCCCCCAACGCCGCCGCCGGTGACGACGACACCAAGAAGCTGTTCTGCATCTATGTTGCCATCGGCCAGAAGCGCTCGACCGTCGCCCAGATCGTCCGCGCGCTCGAAGAGAATGGCGCGATGGAGTATAGCATCGTCGTCGCCGCGACGGCGTCGGAGCCCGCCCCGCTTCAGTTCCTTGCGCCGTACACCGGCTGCACCATGGGCGAATATTTCCGCGACAACGGGATGCACGCAGTTATCGTCTACGACGACCTGTCGAAGCAGGCGGTCGCGTATCGCCAGATGTCGCTTCTCCTCCGCCGTCCGCCGGGCCGCGAGGCGTATCCCGGCGACGTCTTCTATCTCCACTCACGCCTGCTCGAGCGCGCCGCCAAGATGAGCGACGCCCACGGCAACGGCTCGCTGACCGCGCTGCCGATCATCGAGACGCAGGCGGGCGACGTGTCGGCATACATTCCGACCAATGTCATCTCGATCACCGACGGTCAGATTTTCCTCGAAACCGAGTTGTTCTTCCAGGGCATCCGTCCGGCGATCAACGTCGGTTTAAGCGTCAGCCGCGTCGGCAGTGCGGCGCAGACCAAGGCGATGAAGAAGGTCGCCGGGTCGATCAAGCTCGAGCTCGCCCAGTATCGCGAGATGGCCGCGTTCGCCCAGTTCGGCTCCGACCTCGACGCATCGACGCAGAAGCTGCTCAACCGCGGCGCGCGCCTGACCGAACTGCTCAAGCAAGGCCAGTATAAGCCGATGCCGTTCGAGGAACAGGTCGTCAGCATCTTCGCCGGCGTCACCGGCTATCTCGACAAAATTCCAGCAAAGGACGTCACTCGCTTCGAAACCGCCCTGCTCGCCGACGTCCGCGCCAACCACGCCGACCTGCTCACCGCGATCCGCACGTCGAAGGACATCAGCGACGATACTAAGAAGGGCCTCAACGCGATGCTGACCGAGTTCGGGCGGACGTTCGCGTAAGCGGGCGGCACAGGACATGGCCTCCCTCAAAGCCCTCAAACTGCGGATCGCGTCGATCAAGTCGACGCAGAAGATTACCAAGGCGATGAAGATGGTCGCCGCTGCGAAACTGCGCCGGTCGCAGGAGGCGGCGGAAGCCGCGAGGCCGTATTCGGAGCGGATGGCGGCGGTGATGGCAAGCCTTGGCAGCCGCATCACCGTCGGACCGGAATCGCCGAAGCTGCTCGCCGGGACCGGAGCGGACGCAACGTATCTGCTCGTCGTCGTCACCTCGGAGCGCGGGCTGGCGGGCGGGTTCAACACCAACATCGTTCGCCTCGCTCGCAAGCGTGCCGACGAACTGACCGCGCAGGGCAAGACGGTCAAGCTGCTGCTGGCCGGGCGCAAGGGCCGCGCCGCCTTCGTCCGCACCCATCGCGAGAACATCGTCGACACGCTGGACCTCGTCCACGGCAAGGCGCAGGCGTTCGCCGACGCGCAGGGCATCGCAGCGCAGGTCATCGACCGCTATGCGAAAGGCGAGTTCGACGTCGCCGAGCTGTTCTTCTCACGCTTCCGCTCGGCGTTGGTGCAGGAGCCGACGACGGTCCGCCTGATCCCGGCCGCGCTCCCCGAGGCGACAAAGCCCGATGCCGCGACCACCGGCGGGCCATCGCCGGCGGCAATTGAGTACGAGCCCGACGAGGAAGCGATCCTCGCCGACCTGCTGCCGCGCAACCTTGCGGTGCAGATCTTCCGCGCGATGCTCGAAAATCAGGCGAGCTTCTTCGGCGCGCAGATGACGGCGATGGACAACGCCACCCGCAATGCCGGCGACATCATCACCCGCCTGACGATCGTCTACAACCGCACGCGGCAGGCGGCGATCACCACCGAACTGATCGAAATCATCGCTGGCGCCGAATCGCTGTAAGCTGACCCGACCAAAGGACTTCCCATGGCCACCAATCTTACCACCCACAAAATCGGCCGCGTCACCCAGGTCATCGGCGCGGTCGTCGACGTCCAGTTCGACACCGCGCTCCCCGCCATCCTGTCGGCGCTTGAGACGCGGATCGAGGACCGGCGGCTCGTCCTCGAAGTCGCGCAGCACCTCGGCGAGAACACGGTGCGCACCATCGCCATGGACGCGACCGACGGGCTCGTGCGTGGGCAGGCGGTGACCGACACCGGTGACCAGATTCGTGTGCCGGTTGGGCCGATGACGCTCGGGCGCATCTTGAACGTCATCGGCGAGCCAATCGACGAGCGCGGCCCGGTTAACGCCGAGATCACGATGCCGATCCACGCCGAAGCGCCGAGCTTCATGGAGCAGGCGACCGACAGCTCGATCCTCGTTACCGGCATCAAGGTCATCGACCTGATCGCGCCCTACGCCAAGGGCGGCAAGATCGGCCTGTTCGGCGGCGCGGGCGTCGGCAAGACGGTGCTGATCCAGGAGCTGATCAACAACATCGCCAAGGGCCACGGCGGCACGAGCGTGTTCGCCGGCGTCGGCGAGCGGACGCGCGAAGGCAACGACCTGTACCACGAATTCCTCGAAGCCGGTGTCATCGCATCCGACGCCGACGGCAACCCGACCCCGGTTGGATCGAAAGTGGCGCTGGTCTATGGCCAGATGAACGAGCCGCCGGGGGCCCGCGCCCGCGTCGCGCTGTCGGGGCTGACCAACGCCGAATACTTCCGCGACGTCGAGGGGCAGGACGTCCTGTTCTTCGTCGACAACATCTTCCGTTTCACCCAGGCGGGCTCTGAAGTGTCGGCGCTGCTCGGGCGCATTCCGAGCGCCGTCGGCTATCAGCCGACGCTCGCGACCGACATGGGCCAGTTGCAGGAGCGGATCACCTCGACCCAGAAGGGGTCGATCACGTCGATCCAAGCGATCTATGTTCCCGCCGACGACCTCACCGACCCCGCCCCGGCGACGTCGTTCGCGCACCTTGATGCGACGACGACACTGAGCCGGTCGATCGCCGAACTCGGCATCTATCCCGCTGTCGACCCGCTCGATTCGACCAGTCGGGTGCTCGAACCGCGCACGGTCGGTGAGGAGCACTATGCCGTCGCGCGGTCAGTGCAGGAGGTGCTTCAGAAGTACAAGTCACTTCAGGACATCATCGCCATCCTCGGGATGGACGAGCTGTCGGAGGAGGACAAGCTGACCGTCGCCCGCGCGCGTAAGGTTCAGCGTTTCCTGAGCCAGCCATTCCACGTTGCCGAGATCTTCACCGGCACGCCGGGCGTGTTCGTCAACATCGAGGACACGATCCGCGGCTTCAAGGCGATCGTCGCGGGCGAATACGACCACCTGCCGGAAGCGGCCTTCTACCTCGTCGGGACGATCGAGGACGCTGTCGCCAAGGGCGAGCGGCTGGCGCAGGACGCGGCGTAAGTGGCCGATACTCTCCACTTCGAACTCGTCTCGCCGGAGAAGCTGCTGCGGTCGGGCGACGTGTATATGGTCGTCGTGCCGGGAACCGAGGGCGACTTCGGCGTCCTGCCCGGCCACGCGCCGCTGGTGTCGACGATCCGCCCCGGCGCGATCCAGGTGTTCCCCACGAGCATGAACGACGTGCCCGAGCGTGTCTTCATCGATGGTGGCTTTGCCGAGGTCGGACCCAACGGGCTGACGATCCTTGCCGAGAGCGCGACGCCCGTCGGCGAGATCGACGTCGACGGTACCGCGCGCAACCTTGCTACCGCCCGCGAGGCCGCGCGTGGGGCGAGCGGCGACGCGCTGACCGCCGCCGAGGCGCGCGTCGCGCGGTTCGAAGCGATGCAGGCTGTCGCGGTCAACTGACATGCTCCGGTGACCTTCGGGTTAATGGCCAACGCGCATCGGCTTTGCTACTAGGCATGCGATGACCGGTTGGGCTCTCGACGACATTCCGTGGACACGCTTCGATGCGACGGCGGTCGACGCCGACCTGCTCGCCGTCGTCAAGACGGCGGCGCTGGTCGAGGCGAACGCCCCCGACTATGTCGCCTACCTGCAAGGCGTGTTCCACGACGATCCCGCCTTCCGCGCGGCGGTCGCCCATTGGGGTGTCGAGGAGGAGCAGCACGGTGCGGCGCTCGGACGTTGGGCCGAGATTGCCGACCCGGGGTTCGACTTCGCGCGCGCCCTCGCCGACTTCCGCGCCGGCTACCGCATCCCGCAAGGCGTCAGCCAGTCGATCCGCGGGTCGCGCGCTGGTGAGCTGGTGGCGCGACAGGTCGTCGAGACGGGCACCTCGTCCTTCTATTCGGCGATCCGCGATGCCACTGCCGAGCCGGTGCTCAAGGCGATCGCCGGGCGTATCGCGGCGGACGAGTTCGCCCATTATCGCCTGTTTGCGCACCACTTTGCCCGCTACCACGCCGCCGCCCCGCTGCCGCTCGCAACCCGCCTCCACGTTGCCGCAACACGCTTTGGCGAGGCCGAAGACGACGAGCTTGGCTGGGCATGGTTCGCCGCCAACGTCCTCCCCGCCGACCGGTCGGCCCCGTATCGCAGCGCCGTCTACACCCGTGCCTATGGTCGGCTGGCGCTGCGGCTGTACCGGCGGCCCCATGTCGACAATGGCGTCCGGATGCTGCTCCGCGCCGTCCGCCTGCCACCGACCGGCTGGCTGTTCCGCGTCGCTTCGGCGGCGATGTGGCGGCTGCTGCGGCTGCGGGTCGGGGCGTTCCCGGCCTAAAATCCGACGCGAAGTTCAAAATAAGTTCACACTGACGACGCCGCTTTTGCGTTCCCGTGCCCCGCTCGGTTGCCCCGCGAAGGTCACGCTACGGTCACGACCACGCGCAAAAAATCAAAATCCTTCCACCGCGATAAACGACGGGTCGCGGCGGGCGGGTAGATCGTTGGCGGCATCGGCGTCTCCCT
>JAYTXW010000120.1:0-4157 GCA_043742745.1 Sphingomonadaceae bacterium | reverse complement strand
TCAGGCCAGTGGCGTTGCCCCCCTTACGCCGCTGCGCTCCCTGAACTCTGGCCACGCCTCCGGGCGTGGCCCTTTTTCATTCCGCCGCGCACGCCAAGGGCGCGCGGGGCGCAAGGTCGAGCCGCGCGGTGATCGCTGGCAAGACGGCGACCAGCCCCGCAAAGGCCGCAGCAACCCGGTCGAACCCAGCGTGCCGGACCAACCGCGCCGGGTCCATATACAAGGCGCGGTCAATCTCGATCTGGACGGCGTGGATGCCGTCCGTCGGCCGCCCGTAGTGGGTGGTGGTATAGCCCCCGGCGTAAGGCGCGTTCCGGGCGACGCGCAAACCGCCGTCGGCAAAATGCCGCTCGACCGCCGCGACCAGCGCCGTTGAGGCCGACGTGCCGAAGCGGTCGCCGATCACCACCTGCGGCGCCCCCCCGGGAACCGCCGCCGGGGATGGCATAGAATGACAGTCGAGCAGGACGGCGAACCCGTTGGCGGCGGCCGCCGCCCTCAGCCGCTCGGCAATCGCCATATGATAAGGGGTGTGGACGGCAGCGATCCGGGCGGCGATCTCGGCGTGGCGCAACCGGCCGGGGTAGATCTGAAGGCCGTGCGCCGCGATCCGCGGGATGACCCCCAGCCCGGCGGCGACGCGGTCGCTCGCCTGCGCCGGGTCGGCCGGCATCGCATCGACGACCATCGCGGGGTCGATTTCGGCAGCGTCACGGTTGAGGTCAAGCCACGTCCGCCCCCAGCGCGCGGCGATCAGCGGAACGCCGTGGGCGGCGGCGGCAGGGGCAACAAGATCATCGACAAAAGCGTCCTCCGCGCGGCGCAACTGGGCGAGGGTCAGCCGGGTCGCCGCGAGGAACGCCGCCGGATAATCGCGCCCCGAGTGCGGCGATGCGAGGACGAGCGGACCCGGCGGATCGGCAGCGATGCGAACGGTAAAGCCGGGGGTTAGAGAGCCATAGACCATCGCCGACTCCTATGCCGCACCGCGTCATTGCGCCAGTGCAGGGTGCCAACGCGCCGCGCTTTGCCGCTTGCGCGACGCGGCCCGCCCGTCTAGTGAGCGCCAGCGTGGGCGCGTAGCTCAGTGGTAGAGCACTGTGTTGACATCGCAGGGGTCGCTGGTTCGATACCAGCCGTGCCCACCATTTTCTCCTTAACCTAACCTATTGCCGCCACCCGGCAAATCCCCGGTGTTTACTGGCGTGACTTTCGTGCGGGCGTTGTCCGCATTGCCCGGCTATGCTGCGAGTCGGAGGTGAAGATGAACGACGTCGACCCTGTTGCCCCGCGCGCTCAGGTGGTTGCCGCCGAAGTGCCCGGGGTCGGCGCGTTGCTGGCGATTGCAGTCGGCGTAGTCACAGTCGCGGCCCTCTTCCTCGCGCGTGATGTGCTGGTCCCGATCATGCTCGCGGTGCTGCTGTCGTTTATCCTGTCGCCAGTGGTCGAGGGGCTTCAGCGCCTGCGCCTGCCGCGTGTTCCTGCCGTCGTCATGGCCGTGCTGTTCACGCTCGGGCTCTTCGCCATGCTGGCGACGGTCATCGGCACGCAGGTCGCCAGCCTTGCGACCGATGCGCCTCAATATGCGGTCACGATTGAGCACAAGGTCCGGCTGGTCCGCAACTCGACCGTCGGGCGGCTGCCGACCATGCTGCGCGCGCTGGGGATGCAGCTCGACCGCGCGAGCGGCGGCCTCGCCAGCCCAGTCCGCGTCACGACCGGCCCGCGCGCGCTCCGGACCGCCCCGCCGCCGCTGCCGGTCGAGGTCCGCGCCCCGCCACTGTCGCCGATCGCCCTGATGCGTGAGGTGCTGTCTCCGGTCGTCGGGCCGCTCGAAACGACGGCGATCGTCGTCATCGTCGCCATCTTCATCCTCCTTCAGCGCGAGGACCTGCGCGACCGGCTGATCCGCATCTTTGGCGCGACCGACCTGCACCGGACAACGACGGCGATGGACGAGGCGGCGGCGCGGCTGAGCCGCTATTTCCTGACGCAGGTTGCGATCAACGCGGCCTTTGGCGTCCTCATCGGCGGCGGGCTGTACGCGATCGGTGTGCCGTCGCCCGCGTTGTGGGGCGTGCTCGCCGGGCTGCTGCGCTTCCTGCCCTATATCGGCCCCTTCCTGTCGGCGCTGCCGCCACTGATCCTCGCCGCGGCCGTCGCGCCCGACTGGACGATGTCGCTGTGGGTCGTCGGGCTGTTCATCGTCGTCGAGCCAGTCATGGGCTATGTCGTCGAGCCGATGGTCTATGGCCATTCGACCGGGCTGTCGCCGATCGCGGTCATCGTCTCGGCGATCTTCTGGACGTGGTTGTGGGGGCCGATCGGGCTGATCCTGTCGACGCCGCTGACGCTATGTCTTGTCGTGCTCGGGCGGCACGTCAAACGGCTCGAGTTCCTCGACGTCCTGCTCGGCGACCGCCCAGCGCTGACCCCGGTCGAAAGCTTCTACCAGCGGATGCTCGCGGGCGACTCGGACGAGGCGCTCGACCAGGCGGAGACGCTGCTGCGCGACCGTGCCCTGTCGAGCTACTATGACGAGGTTGCGGTCAAGGGGCTTAACCTCGCCGCCGCCGACTGCCTGCGCGGGGTCCTCGACGACGCCCGCCTCGACCGCGTCCGTCGCGCCGCAACCGACCTTATCGCCGACCTCGCCAGCCACGACGACAGCGATCCCCCGCCCGCCGGAGCGAACCCGGCGGGGTCGCGTACCCTCGCCGAACAGACGCTGCCGCGCGACGCGGCGCCGGTTACGCATGACCACGCGCCGTCGTCGGCGTGGCAGTCGGCTGGGGCGGTGTTGTGCGTTGCCGGCAAGGGTCCGCTCGACGACTTTGGGGCGGTGATCTTCGCCCAACTCCTCGGCAAGCACGATCTTGGCGCGCGCACTGTGACCTTCGCCGACGTCTCGCGCGAGCGGATCGGAACCCTAGACGTCGCGGGCGTCCTCGCCGTCGCCGTCGTCTACCTCGAGGTTGAGGGGGTTCCGGCGCATCTGCGGACCCTGCTGCGGCGGCTCCACGAGCGGCTGCCCGGCGTGCCCATCGTCGTCGGCCTGTGGCAGGCGATGCCCGACGCCGCCGAGCGGCCCGACGCCGACCATGTCGCCGCGACCCTGCGTGAGGCGGTGATCCACTGCCGCGACCTCGCCGAGGCCGGGGCTACCGCCGATCAGGCGCTGCTGGCGGCGTTCGCCTGATCACGCCGAGGCGAAGGTCACGCTAACGTCACACCCGCGCAAATTTTTCTTTTTCTCTTCCGCAGCACATAAAGCGCACGGTGACCCGCTTGATCGGCCGAAAAGGAGGTGATTCGACGTCATCCTGCCAGTATAACTGATTCAGGTTACTGTAGGACAGCAGTTTCTGCGTGCGCCGTTAGGCGGCGGCTTCTGCCGCGCGTGCCTGTTGCCGGTCGAACAGCATCGTGATGTGCGGCAGCGAAAACAGGTGCGCGTAGATCAGGCCCATCATCCCCGTCTGGACCATCTTGCGCGCCTGATCGCCGCGCAGCGCCTGCAGCCGGTCCTCGGCGACCATGCGAAAGCCGCGATAGACGACCGGTTCGGCATTCGGCTGCTGGATCGTGACCTCGCCGTCGGTCAGCAAATCGAGCTTCTCCATTTCTTCCATGAAGCCGCGCGTCCGCGCCACCGCCGATTCGAACTGGCCGCAAAAGTCTAGGACCCGGTCGACCGTCGCCGTTTTGACCTCGCCGTCGAACAGCTTCTCCTCGCCGTCGGCGGTGACGATGCCCGACGTGTCGTCGAAGCACAGCGACAGGTCGGTCGCGTCCGGCCCCAGCTTGGCAAGCATGAACGGATAGCGGCGGACAAAGGCGGGCAGATACGCCCCGTCCTGCCACTTGCCGTCGGCGTCGAGGAACAGGTTGAGGCCGTCGATCAGGCTGAGAAGTGCGAGCGGCGCGGGACTTTCGCCCATGCCGAAAACGATCGGGAAGCTGCGCTGGGCGACGGCGAATTCGTCGACGGTGAGCGGAATCGCATGGGTCGAGCGCGTGAAATTAAGGTCGGTGTGCGGCACCAGCCCGTGGCCCAGGTGGAACTGCGTCGAAAGCGGCACGAGCGACTGGTAAAACAGCGGCAGTTGCGACGCGGGAGCCGAGGCCATGGTCAGGGTTCTTTCCGGGCGGTGCCC
>JAYTXW010000119.1:0-1879 GCA_043742745.1 Sphingomonadaceae bacterium | reverse complement strand
ACAATGTAACCGGACAATGCCGAAATCAGCGAGCCGATAAGGATGCCGAGCTTAGCCATGGTGTCGTTCGCACTCCCTGCGCCGAACGCGAGTGCGGCGATGAACAGGCTCATCGTGAATCCGATCCCGCAAAGCAAGGCCGCGCCATGTACTTGCCGCCATGTCGTCCCCGTCGGCGGAACGGCAAGCCGTGCCTTCGCCAGCCCCCAGACCGCGCCGAACACGCCTGCCTGCTTGCCGACCGCAAGCGCAACGACGATCGCCAGCGGGATTGGCGCTGCAACCGTTGCCAACGCGGTGCGGTCGACCGCGATCCCGGCGTTGGCAAAGCCGAAGACGGGGACGATAATGAAGCCAGCGATGGGTGCGAGCGCGTGTTCGAGCCGCTCGAGCGGAGAGGGGCGGGACTGATGCGCGCTGGGGCCGAGCGGGATGGTCAACGCGACGGCAACCCCGGCGAGGGTCGCATGAACGCCCGATTCGTGGACCGCCGCCCAGACGCCAGCGCCGACCACCAGATACGGGACAAGACTGCGCACCCCGGCGCGGTTGAAGACGACGAGAATGCCGATACCGAGCAACGCCGCCGCGAGCAAGGCGACGTGTATGGCCGCCGTATAGAACACGCCGATGACGACGATGGCGCCGAGGTCGTCGATGACCGCGACCGCCGTCAGGAACACCCGTAAGGCTGGAGGAACGTGGCGGCCCAGTGCAGCGACCACAGCGAGTGCAAAGGCGATGTCGGTCGCTGCCGGAATGGCCCAACCGTGGCGCGCGCTGGGGTCCCCGCGCGTCAGGGCGATGTAACAGAGTGCCGGAACGACCATCCCCGCGATCGCCGCAGCTCCAGGCAGCACACGGCTCGCTGCGGTCGATAGCGCGCCGGTTAGGAGCTCACGTTTGATCTCGAGGCCGACGAGCATAAAGAACAGCGCCATCAGGCCGTCGTTGATCCACGCCAGCATGGCCAGCCCGGCGACAGGCTGCGCCAAGAGCGCATGATATGTCGGCGCGGCCGACGAGTTGGCAGTGACCAATGCCGCTAGCGTCGCCGCCGCCAGTAACAGACCGGACACCGCCGTTTGCATATTGCTATGATCGTCGTCAGGCAGCGATGTCATCGCTCACCATAGCGGACACGGCGTGCGCAGCAATGATGCGATGGAACAAGACGGGCGGTCCGCCATTGTCATTACGCGCACGGTGCGCTTGCCAGACCAAATCGGCTGGAACCCATTGGGGAGATCGTTATGAAACTCAAACTAATTGCTGCCATCGCCGTATTCGTTCCGGCACTTGTCAGCGCGCAGGCGATGACAACAACGACGACGGCGACGAATTCGTCGAGCACAACCGAGCCTGCGGTCGTGCACCACGTCCACCATCACATGCATCATCACACCCATCGGGCGATGCACAAGAAGATGATGACGAAGGACACGAAGGTCATGGCGACGCCGAACGGGACGACGGTGACCGACACGACGAAGACCACGACCCCTAACTAATGTCGCGGTAACCGCGCGGTCGTCAGGCCGCGCGGTTAACGTCCGGCGTAGTTCTTCGCCACCCAGTCGCGGTAGCTGCCATCGAGGATTGCGCGCCACCACGCCTCGTTTGCGAGATACCAGTCGAGGGTTGTCGCGAAGCCCTGCGCGAAGGTCCGCTGCGGCGTATAGCCGAGTTCGTCACGGGCACGGCGTTCGTTGATTGCATAGCGGCGGTCGTGACCGGGGCGGTCGGTGACGGTCGTCTTCAACGATGACGTTGCCATACCGCGGGCGGCGGGCGCGTCAGGAAAGCGCGTTGTCAACCCCGCATCGGCGGCGAAGGCGGCGTCGACGGCGCTGCATAACGTATCGATCACGGTCAGATT
>JAYTXW010000118.1:0-3830 GCA_043742745.1 Sphingomonadaceae bacterium | reverse complement strand
ACCACCAGCGGGCCGATCGTCAGATTGGGCACGAAGTGACCGTCCATGACGTCGACGTGGATATAATCGGCCCCAGCGGTCGCGAGCGCCCGCACCTCGTCGCCCAGCCGAGCGAAGTCGGCCGACAGGATCGACGGGGCAATGCGCGGGCGCTGCTGCATCGGAAATGTCTATCAGGGCGGCGAGGTCAACGAAAGGTGAAAGGCTGCTGCGGCGCGCCAGCGTCGCGTCAGGCCCCGCGCATCAACTGGCGATACCCGTCGGCGATGACGTCGTGGCAGTGGCGCGCGAGAACCTTGCGGTCGGCGAAATCACCGAGCCGCACCGCGGGGTGAAAGATCAATTCCGCGCGGACTTTGCCGAGCGACATGAACGCCAGCAGATGCGGCATCAACGCCGTGTCGCCGATCCACGCGATATCGGGCAGGCGTTCGCGGGTGATCGGCATCCCGTTCAGCCGCGTGTAGGCAAGTGTGACCGGCTGGATGACGAAATCAGCCGCAGGGTTCCCCGCGATCGCCGCGAATAGCGATGATTTAAACGGCAGGATGCCGATGCCGTCGCTGTTCGTCCCCTCGGGGAACAGCATGACGTTTTCACCCGCCGCGAGGCGATCGGCGATCGCGTTGCGGGCCGCGCTGGTCGCCTGCCGCCGGTCGCGGTCGACATAGACTGTCCTCGCCAGCGTCGATAGCCAGCCGACGGGACCCCAATCGGCAACCTCGGACTTGGCGACGAATGCTGCGAGGATGCGGCTGCCAAGGACCGGGATGTCGGCCCAGCTCAGGTGATTGGCCACGAACAGTACGCCGCCGCCGCGCACCTGCCGCCCGTGGACGATAACATGGATACCGAGCGAGCGGGCGAGCGCGCGGTGGAATAGCCACGGCAGGCGCGGACGACTGCGGCGTGAGAGGCGCTGCATCGCGAATTCGAACGGCACGAGTACCGCCGCCGCCGCGCCGGTCCCGGCAAAGGTCCGCATCCGCCCGAACCCCCGTCCGCGGATCGGCCGCAGCCGCACCGCGCTCGGCGTCACGCCGTCGAACCCGGCACGGCGACGGCATAAAGTTCCATTCGGTGGTCGACGAGCCGATAGCCCAGCCGTTCGGCGATCCGCCGCTGGAGTTCTTCGAGTTCGGCGTCGTGGAATTCGATGACGCGCCCCGATTCGAGGTCGATCAGATGGTCGTGATGGGCATCGCTCGCCGTCTCATATCGCGACCGCCCGCCCTGAAAGTCGTGGCGGGCAAGGATGCCGGCTTCCTCGAACAAGCGGACCGTGCGGTAGACGGTGGCGATTGAAATGCCAGGGTCGACCGCGGCGGCGCGGCGATGCACCTCCTCGACGTCGGGGTGATCAACCGCTGCCGACAGAACGCGCGCGATAGTCCGGCGCTGCTCGGTGATGCGGAGCCCTTTGGCCGTGCACAGCGCTTCGATATCGATCGTGCCGCTCATCGTTCAGGCTGTCCTGCCGCTTTGCGCCACCCTAGGAAGCGCGACCGTTGGCGGCAAGACTGTTCACCCGTCTTCGGCGGCAAGCTTTGCTAGCCGCGATTGGTGTTGCGTGCTGTCCCGAGACCGATCTTGAGCGCAAGCGAGCGTCGCTGCGCGGCATAATCGGGGGCAACCATCGGATAATCGGCGGGCAGGTTCCACTTGGCGCGGTACGCCTCGGGCGTCAGCGCATAGTGCGTCATCAGGTGCCGTTTGAGCATCTTCAGCTTCTTGCCGTCCTCGAGGCACACGATGTGGTCGGCTTTGACCGATGCCTTGATGGGAACCGCTGGGTCGCGCGCTGTCACGACGGGGTTGGGCGCGGCGCCAAGCTGTGCCAGGGCGGCAAAGGTTCCGGCAATCAGCGTCGGGACGTCGGTGATCGAAACCGTATTGTTGCTGAGGTGGGCAGCAACGATGTCAGCGGTCAACGCCATCAAGTCGGCGTGGGTGATGGTGGTGTCAGTCATGTCATTCCTTAACGCAAATGTAACACATATCATATGGTAATGCGGACAATCGCTGACAAGTCATGCGCGGCGCTATGCCCTTGTCCGACAATCGTCGAGCAGCGCGCGCAAGGTGATCGCATCGAAGCGGTAGCCGGTGATCCCGCGATAGTAATCGCGGCGTCGCCCGATAACTTCATACCCCGCTGCGCGATAGAGACCGAGCGCGGCAGCGTTACCGTCGCGGACCTCGAGGAACAGCGTCGCCGACTGGCGTCGCCGTGCTTCGGCAGCGGCGGCGGCAAGCAGCGCACCCCCAATCCCGCGCCGGCGTGCGGTTGGCGCGACGCCGATCAGCAGCAATTCAGCGTCGGGGCCGATCTCGCGGCACAGGGTAAAGCCGAGCGCCAGCGCGCCCTGACCGTGCGCGACCTGCGCCCACGCCGTGCCCGTCGCGAGGCTGGCGAGGACCTGCGCCGCCGACCACGCCTCGCCGAAGCCGGGGTCGAACGCCACCGCCATGACCGCCATCATCGCGTCGATGTCATCGGCTCCGGCGGGCGCGAGGCGCGACGTCATGGTGCCGCACCGATGTACAGCGGGGCGGCGGCGACGCGCGCGCTCGGGTCGAAGCGGCGGGCGTCGGCGGCGCGGGGATGGGTGACCGCTACTCGGTTGCCAGTCAGCGTGGTCGCCCCCGTTCCGGCAATCGCCGCGCCGTCGGGGATGAAAATCGTCGTAGCCTCGCCTGCCGTCGGAATGGTGAGCGGACGGCAGCCCGCGCGGGCGAAAACCTGCCAATAGACGCGCCCGCGCCCCGCATCAGCGACGGTAACGATTGTGTCGGCGGGGTCGACGGCGAAGGCAGCGGCGGCGATCAGCGCGAGCGAGCCGATGCCGGTGACGGGAACATCCCAGGCGAGGCCGAGGGCGCGGGCGGCGGCGATGCCGATGCGGACGCCGGTGAAGCTGCCGGGGCCGACGCCGACGACGATCCCGCGCACATCGTCACCGCGCGTGCCGACGACATCGGCAACGGCCGCGACGATCGTCTCGGCGTGGCCGCGCCCGATCACGTCGTGGCGCTCGGCCAAAACATGGTCGCCGTCGATCAGAGCAACCGACAGCGCTCCCGATCCGGTGTCGATCGCCAGCTCGATCACGCCGTTGTTGTCGCTGCCATCATCAAGCGAGGCGCGCCGCCTCGTCGAAGCCGAGCCGGGGCAGACGCGGGAATAGTTTTTCCGCCGTGCCGTGACCGATCGAACATAGAAAATTCGTCTCGACCGTCGTTCCCGCGAAGAACGCCGCGTCGACCTTCGCCTTGTCGAAGCCCGACATCGGCCCGCAATCGAACCCGAGCGCGCGCGCCGCCATGATCAGGTACGCGCCCTGCAGCGACGAATTGCGGAACGCGGTTTCTTTGATCTCGCGGTCGTTACCGGCGAACCAGCTGCGCGCGTCGGCGTGGGGAAACAGAGTGGGCAGGTGGTCGTAGAATGCCATGTCCATGCCGATGATGACCGTTACCGGGGCGATGCGGATTTTCGGCGCGTTGGCGTCGCTCGCGCAGTCGGCGAGCGACGCGCGAGCCGCCGCCGAGCGGCAGCAGACGAAGCGCGCGGGTTCGCTGTTCGCCGCCGTGGGCGCGAGGGCGACGAGATCGTACAGGCGGCGGATGTCGGCGTCGGTAACCGGCGTGTCGGCCCAGCTGTAATAGGTCCGTGCGTCGCGAAACAGGGTGTCGAGCGCGGCGTCGTCGAGCGCCGCCATCACACCGCCCGCACTTCGATGACCTCGGGAACATAGTATTTGAGCAGCGATTCGATGCCGCCTTTGAGTGTCGCCGTCGACGACGGGCACCCCGAACACGCGCCCTGC
>JAYTXW010000117.1:0-7672 GCA_043742745.1 Sphingomonadaceae bacterium | reverse complement strand
GTCGCGGTTCAGGTGCCATGGCTTGTCTGGCTTGCGCGTAGGCGCACTGTAGCGGGTCACCACCGTGCCGTCCGCGGGCCGGTGGTCGGCGCTCTATTGGTGACTGGTTTCGTCACCTTTCCGTTCGATAGACTTCTTGGGCACTGGTTATTTAGCTAAATTAGCTCGCGACACCCTCGCCGCTTGCCTGTTCGGCGCTGGGAACATACACTGAACGAATGTCATATCTCGATACCCGCGCCAAATTGGCGATCCTTGCCGATGCGGCGAAGTACGACGCATCGTGCGCGTCGTCGGGCACGGTCAAGCGCAATTCCACCAGCGGCAAAGGCGTCGGCTCGACCGAAGGCAGTGGCATCTGCCACAGTTATGCCCCCGACGGGCGGTGCATCTCGCTACTCAAGATCCTGCTGACCAACAGTTGTACCTTTGACTGTCATTATTGCATCAACCGGCGGTCGTCGAACGTCCGCCGCGCGCGCTTCACCGTCGACGAGGTCGTCCGGCTGACGCTTAATTTCTACAAGCGCAATTATATCGAGGGGCTATTCCTGTCGTCGGGCATCATCGGTTCGTCGGACTATACGATGGAGCAGCTTGTCCTTGTCGCAAAGACGCTGCGGCTCAACCACGATTTCCGCGGCTATATCCACCTCAAGACGATCCCCGATGCCGATCCCGCGCTGATCGAGCAGGCAGGGTTGTACGCCGACCGCCTGTCGATCAACGTCGAATTGCCAACCGAGCCGGGATTGATCCGGCTGGCACCGGAGAAAAGCGCCGGTCGTATTCGCACCGCGATGCGCGAGTTGAAGGAGGGCATCGACGACAACCGCGACGCACGAAAGAAATATCGCAGCGCGCCGAAGTTCGCTCCGGCGGGGCAATCGACGCAGATGATCGTCGGCGCCGACGCTGCGACCGACGCCGACGTCGTCGCCAGCGCATCGACATTGTACGGCAAGTTCGGCCTGCGCCGCGTCTATTATAGCGCCTTCTCGCCGATCCCCGACGCCAGCGCGGTTCTCCCCCTCGTCCGCCCGCCGCTGATGCGCGAGCATCGCCTGTATCAGGCCGATTGGCTGATGCGCTTCTACGGCTTCGCGCCCGGCGAGGTCGCCGATGCGACCGACGACGGAATGCTGCCGCTCGATATCGATCCCAAGACGGCATGGGCGTTGAAGCACCGCGCCGATTTCCCGGTGGACATCAACCGCGCGCCGCGCGAGATGTTGCTCCGCATCCCCGGCATGGGGGTCAAGACGGTCAACGCCGTCCTGCGCTCGCGGCGGCAGCGGCGGTTGCGGTTGGACGATCTCGGGCGGCTGACACGGAGCATCGACCGCCTGCGCCCGTTCGTCATCGCCGCCGACTGGCGCCCGCTCGCGTTGGCCGAAAGCGCGGTACTGCGCCCGACGCTGGTCAAGGCCGAACGGTCACAGTTGGAACTGTTCGCCTGACCGCGAGACCAGCCACAATGACCGATAAGTGCAGATAGGCGATGCCGACTGCCGTTCTCGCCCGGCCTGACGACTTCGACGGTTGGCGCGCGGCGGCGCGCGGACTCGCGGCGGCGCGCATGCCGGGCACGGCGATCGTCTGGCAGGTCGGCAGCACCGCGACTGACTTGCTGGGTGGCGACGAAGCGCCGATTGTGACCGGGCCGATGTTCTCGGTGCCCAAGGACTTCCTCGACATCGCACGACGGGTGATCTGTCACACCGATCCCGAGCGCTTTGCCTTGCTGTACGACGCTTTAACGACGCTGCGCGACCGTCCGAAGCTGTTCGACGACGCCGCCGATCCGCTCGTCCGGCGGCTTTACGACCTCGACAAGAGCGTCCGTCGCGACGTCCACAAGATGCGTGCCTTCGTCCGCTTCCGCGAGGTAGACGTGGGCGAGGAGCGGTTCGTCGCGTGGTTCGAACCCGATCATCACATCGTACGCCTCAACGCTGGCTTTTTCGCGCGGCGCTTCGCCAACATGGTCTGGTCGATCCTGACGCCGGGCGAGTGCGTCCATTGGGACGGCACGTTGACCTTTACCCCCGGTGCGACACGCGCCGACGCCCCCGACGGTGATCCGTTCGAGGCGACGTGGCGGACCTATTACGCCAGCATATTCAACCCCGCGCGGCTCAAGGTGAAAGCGATGACCAGCGAGATGCC
Source organism: Sphingomonadaceae bacterium (assembly GCA_043742745.1). Classification (GTDB taxonomy): domain Bacteria; phylum Pseudomonadota; class Alphaproteobacteria; order Sphingomonadales; family Sphingomonadaceae; genus Polymorphobacter_B. The sequence continues at coordinate 5,503 of JAYTXW010000117.1, read as the reverse complement.
GCGCAAATATTGGAAGAACCTGCCTGAGGCCGCGCTGGTCCCCGGCCTTGTTGCCGGGGCCGAGGAGCGGACACGGATGATGATTGAGGCGGGCAACGCGGCGGGAATGACGAACGCCGCCGTCCAGGCGAACGCTTCGCATCACGCGCGACGAAGCGCGCGGGTCGATCCCGTTGTCCGCACAGGTAACGGCAGCCTTGCTGACGACCTTACCGCACTCCGCAACGCCGCACTCCAGTGTCAGCGCTGTCCGCTGTTCGGTCCGGCGACGCAGACCGTATTCGGGGAGGGACCGCCGACCGCGCGCCTGATGTTCGTTGGCGAGCAACCCGGCGACAGCGAGGATATCGGCGGACGCCCGTTCATCGGCCCGGCGGGGCACGTATTCGACCGGGCGCTGGCAGCGGCGGGGATAGACCGCAGCCGCACCTATGTCACCAACGCTGTCAAGCACTTCAAGTTTGAGCAACGTGGTAAGCGGCGGATCCATTCGAAGCCGATGACGCCCGAAATCGACGCCTGCCGCTGGTGGGTCGACCACGAGCGCGGCATCATCAAGCCAGCCGTAACGGTTGCGCTTGGCGCAACGGCAGCGCGGTCGCTGACCGGCAAGACGATGACGATCAGCCGCGAACGCGGACGCGCGCTGACGCTGACCGATGGCAGCGAGGCGTGGATCACCGTCCACCCAAGCTTCATACTGCGGATCGAGGACCGCGCAGCAGCGGACGCTGAATTCGACCGCTTCGTCGCCGACCTGATCGCCGTCAGGGAGCGGCTGACAATGCTCGACAGCGCATGATGCATCAGCCGATCAGCGCGCCCGCCCCTTCGCGAAACGCGAAATAGCCACGGCGGGCGGCAGGCCATGCAGCGCTGTCCCACGCCCGACGCACGGGAACCAACGCGATGCCGTCGCCCGCGAGCGTCGTCGCAACGGCATCGAGCGCGGAGCGGGCGGGACCGATCGGGGCATAGGGAAGGACCACCGTAGTGACGTCGCTGCGCCGCGCCCAGTCGCCCACTGCCGCCGCCGTCAACCCGGACAGGGCCTCCGCTGGGACGGCGAAATGCGCGGCGGCTCGGCCACGCGCGTCGCTGAGTGCGCTTGCGACGAATGCCTCGACGCTGGCCGTGCGGCCATCGTCGACCACCGCGCTCGCCACCGCCGTCACGCGCGCGGCCCCGAGCGCAAGGCTTTCGGCGTGGCAATCGTCTTCGCTCAGCAGCAAGCCCGCGCGCCCGGTCGGCGGCAGCACCGGAGGCAGTTCCTGCGGCGGGGTCGCCGCTTCGGTCAACGCCGTCGCCGTGGTCGCCAGTCCAGTTGGCGCGAACCGGCCACCGGTATACCGGGCGATGTTGTCGCGCGTCGCGAGATAGGTCTTGCCCGCTGTCTGCAATCCGGCGACCCAGCGCCACGACAGCGTGTTCGACGCCGGATCGCCATCATAAAGCTGCCGGTAGAACAGATCGGCCCCCAGCTGCCATGGCAACCGCAACGTAAAGATCCAGATGCTGGCAAACCACATTCGCGCGTGGTTATGCAGGTAGCCGTGCTCCGCCAGCTCGTGGATCCAGGCATCAAAACAGTCGATGCCGGTGTTACCAGCAATGGCGCGGTCATAAGCGGCGCGCCAGCCGCCGGTCTGCGCGTGCAACCCGGCGAGGTCAGCGCGATACCGGCTCCACACCGATGGGCGGAGCTCGAGCCATCCCTTCCAATAGGTGCGCCACAGCACTTCCTGGAGGAACTTCTCGGCAGCGGTCGCCGAATGGTGGGACCGCACGGCGGCGACAATCTCCGCTTCGGTGACCAGCCGGTAGCGCAGATAACGCGACAGCATCGACACGTTCGCGCGGTTATCAGGACCGTGATCGAAGTTGCGCGTTTCGGCATAGTGGCGACCGGCGGAGGAAACAAAGGCGGCGAGAACGTCAAGGCCAGCGGCACGGGTTGGGAGAAACATCATCGGGCAGCACGTAACCGATGTCAGCGCTGACCCGCAGTGCCGCGACGCCGCAGCGACGCCGCTCGCATCATCGACCGCGCTGCTTGGCAACGATGGCGGCCATTGCCGCGCGGACGGCGGGCAGGCGCTTGGCATAAACTGCCTCGACCATCGCGAAGATCTCGGGACGCGCGGTTGCCGGGGTGCCGCCGCCCAGCGGTTGCGGGTCGTATTCCAGGCCGAGCTGGATCGCCTCGGCAATATCACGGCCGTGCGTTTGCTCGATCAGGCGGAAGGCGAAGTCGATCCCGCTGGTGACGCCGCCCGCGGTTATCCGGTTACGGTCGATGACGGTCCGTTCCTTGACGAACGTCGCGCCAAAGCCCGCCAGCTGGTCACCCCACGCCCAGTGACACCCGGCGCGGTAGCCATCGAGGAGGCCGGCGGCGGCGAGGACGAGCGACCCGGTGCAGACGCTGGTGACGTAGCGTGCGCTCGCCGCCTGCGCGCGCAACCAGTCGAGCACTGCATCGTCATCAAGGAGCGCCGTCGTGCCGTAGCCGCCGGGAACGCAGACGATGTCGAGCGGTGGGCAATCAGCCAGCGTTAACGTCGGCACCAGCGCGAGCCCGCAGTCGGACATGACCGGATCGAGCGACTTGGCAACGAAATAAAGTGTGGCGCCCGGCATCCGCGACAGGACTTGCGCCGGTCCAGTCATGTCGAGCTGGGTGATATCGGGAAACAGCAGAAACCCGATCTTCACGCGACATAGTCCATGCCGAGTGCGGCCGCGACGGCGGCGTGGCGGACTTTGCCGGCCATCACATTCAACCCCGCCGCCAAGTGGTGGTCAGCGGCCATCGCACCTTCCGCCCCCAGTTTCGCCAGCCGCAGCGCGAACGGTAGCGTCGCGTTATTAAGCGCAAACGTCGACGTCCGCGCGACAGCGCCGGGCATATTGGCGACGCAATAATGGATGATGCCGTCGACGACATAGACCGGGTCCTGGTGCGTCGTCGCGTGGCTCGTCTCGAAACACCCGCCCTGATCGATTGCAATGTCGACGAGGACCGACCCGCGCTTCATCAGCTTGAGCATCTCGCGCGTCACGAGCTTGGGAGCGGCGGCACCAGGGATGAGCACCGCGCCGATGACGACATGGGCGCTGGCGACGGCCGCTTCGATGGCGGCCTTGCTGCTGAACACCGTCTTCACGCGGCCATCGAACATATCGTCGATCTCGGCGAGGCGGGCGGTCGAAATATCGTAGATCGTGACGTCGGCACGCAGGCCGACCGCCATCTGCGCCGCGTTGACCCCGCTGACGCCGCCGCCAAGGATCGCGACGCGCCCTGGCGCGACGCCGGGGACGCCGCCGAGCAGGATGCCGCGCCCGCCCTGTTCCTTCTCGAGGTAATGCGCGCCGACTTGGACGCTCATTCGTCCGGCGACCTCGGACATCGGGCGGAGCAGCGGCAAGCCGCCAGCCCGGTCGGTGACGGTTTCATAGGCGATGCATGTCGCGCCGCTGGCGATCAGGGCCTTCGCCTGATCGGGATCCGGGGCGAGGTGGAGGTAGGTGAACAGGACTTGGCCGGAGCGGAGCATCGCGCACTCGGCGGGCTGGGGCTCTTTGACCTTGACGATCATATCGGCGGCGGCAAATACATGCGCCGCGTCCGGGGCAATCGTCGCCCCAGCCGCGACATAATCGTCATCGGTGAAGTCGATCCCGCAACCAGCCTGGGTCTCGACCGTTACCGTGTGGCCAGCAGCCGTTAGTTCGGCGACCGACGGTGGTGTCAGACCGACGCGATATTCGTGGATTTTGATTTCCTTGGGTACACCGATATGCATCACTGGTCCTTCACGTCTGACGGAGCCGCGCTATAGCCCGACAAGGCGCGCGCCGCCACGTTGCGGTGCACAATCGGGCATGATAGGGCGCGCGGCTTGGCACAGGATGGGCAACTGCCACGTGAACTCGACTCGACGAACACCCAGCCGCCGCGACCGCTCCGCCCGTCCGCAATGACGATCGACGCGATTGTGTCGCCAACGGTCGATGCCAACGCGGCGGTCGCTCTGGCTGGATCACCGCATGCCACCGCCGATGCGCACGGCAAGGATAGCTTTACTAAACTGGCCATCGGTGCAGTCGGCGTCGTCTTCGGCGATATTGGCACCAGCCCGCTCTATGCGATGAAGCTCGTCTTCGTCGGCGAACATCAGCTGCCCATCGACCAACTCCACGTCTTCGGCGTCATTTCGCTGATCTTCTGGACGATGATCATGGTGGTGACGGTCAAATATGTCTTTATCGTCATGCGCGCCGACAACCGCGGCGAGGGCGGATCGATGGCGCTTCTCGCGCTCATTTCGCGGCTGTCGCCGGGAGCCGGACGGTCGCGCTACCTCGTCCTGCTCGGGGTGCTGGCGACCGCGTTGTTCTTTGGCGATGCGATCATCACGCCGGCGATCTCGGTCCTCTCGGCCGTCGAGGGGCTGACCGTCGTCGAACCCGCGACGCATCGCCTTGTCCTGCCAATCGCGATCGTCATTTTGATCGGGCTGTTCGTCTTCCAGTCGCGCGGCACGGCCAAAGTCGGCGCACTGTTCGGCCCGGTGATGCTGTTCTATTTCGTGGTGATCGCCGGACTCGGCGTTCTCCAGTTGGTTGCGCATCCGGCGATCCTCGTTGCGCTGTCGCCGCACTGGGCGGTCCTCTTCTTCGTCGACAATCCGGTCCTTGCGTTTCTTGCGCTCGGATCAGTCGTGCTTGCGGTGACGGGGGCAGAGGCGCTTTACGCCGACATGGGCCATTTCGGGCGGCGACCGATTTCGGCGGCATGGTTGTACCTCGTTCTGCCGGCGCTGATGCTCGGCTATCTGGGTCAGGGCGCGATGATGCTGGCCACCCCGGCGACTGCCCAGAACCCATTCTATCTTATGGCCCCCGAGTGGGCGCGACTGCCGCTCGTTTTCCTCGCCACCGCCGCGACGGTCATCGCCAGCCAAGCGGTTATCTCCGGCGCGTTCTCCGTGGCGCAGCAATCGGTCCAACTTGGCTTCCTGCCGCGGCTGAAGATCGTCCACACCAGCGCACGCTCGGCGGGACAGATCTACATTCCGATGATCAATTGGGCGTTGCTGATCCTCGTCATCCTCCTCGTCCTTGGCTTCCGCAACTCGGACAGCCTCGCCGCCGCGTACGGCATCGCCGTGACGGGCACGATGACGATCACGACCATGATGATGGCAGTCCTTGTTCTGACGATCTGGAAGTGGCCACGGTGGTGGGCGGTGCCGGTTCTCGGGCTGCTGCTCGTCATCGACGGGGCCTATTTCGCATCGAACCTGACGAAGATTCCCGACGGCGGCTGGTTCCCGCTGCTGGTCGGCGCAATCGCCTTCACCCTACTGACAACCTGGGCACGCGGGCGACATCTGATGATGCTGCGCCTGCGCGAAAGCGCGATGCCGATCGAGGTGTTCATCAAGTCGGCGGCGTCGGCCGCGACGCGCGTTCAGGGGACGGCGGTGTTCATGAC
>JAYTXW010000116.1:0-8833 GCA_043742745.1 Sphingomonadaceae bacterium | reverse complement strand
AAATACAGCCACACCGCATAGCGGATCACCTCGGGCGGAAAACGATGGCGCTTGTAGGAAACGGGTTTCATCAGGCACTCGGCTAGCGGTCAGTCAAACCCCAACCGCCGGGCGGTTTACCCGTCCGGCGATCGAGGCGGAGACCCTTAGCGTTAAACTGACAGCACCCCATGCGTGCTTTTCGTTTTTCCAAGTCGGTAAATATTCTGCATGGCAAACCTTAGCAGCCACGCGAAACGTCGGTACTTCGATCTTCCGCTTCGCCTCGCGCCGCTCGGCCACCGGGTCGCCGCCAGCGCGAATCTTGCTTCAAATATCCGCCGCTTCCGTCCGCGCGTCTGACAACCCAACTAGCTTTAAGCTCCCCAGCCCAATGTCCCGGCGCTTGCCACTCGCCTGTACCCGGACGATCCAGGTTCTCGCGCCTCCGGGCGCTATGTCGACGTATAGTCCGTCCCCGTCCCCATATCGGCCGGGAACGGTCAAAGCTCGAACCGCAACTGCCGTGAGCTTGCCCATAGCCCAATCTCCCCCACGTCTTCCCCCACGTCTTCCCCCACACTTTCGTGGGGCTGTTTGGGGAAGTCAATGGACACAAGCGGACAGCCCACGTAATAAAATATTAGGAACAAAGCCTTATTTCGGATGCCCTCAGACGGGAGGGAACAAGAATATGGTGGATGGTGCGTCCACCATCGCGTCGCGCTCCCGGGCCGTCAGGCAGGCCCCGCGTCTGGAGCGTTCGAACCACCATAGTATTGGGGTCACGACGAGCCACGCGGCAAACCACGACCATGACGCGGTGATTGGCCATCGGCTGGCGTCGGTGAGGTCCAGCAGGGCGCTCGAAGCGCGCGCGAGATCGATCGTTGCCGTCCGGTCGGCTATCGCCGCCGCGTTAGGCACTGCGCCCCGCGCCGCAACGACGAACCGCCACGGGCCGTCACCGGCCGCGCCAGCTGAGCGCACGACATGCCAGCCCGACGCCGTCGGCCAGAACGCCGCGCAGTCGCGTCCCGCAGCCGGGTCGATCAGCAGCGTGGTCGACCGCCCATCGGGCGCGACAACCCGCGTGTCGGGAGCGACGCCACAAACCGTCGTGCGCGCCCCGACGCGCGCCGGGTAGTCGATCGCGGGAGCGGCGTGGCGCTGACTGCGGGCGAGGGTTGTCAGCGCGCCGCTCCATAGTTCGCCATAGGTATCGCCGTGCCCGACGAGGACCAGTCGATAGCTATCGACGACCGGCCATAGCCCCGCCCGTCCCTGCCCGACCGCGCGCCATGCACCGACCGTTGCCCCATGCGTGTCGGTCGACAGCGGCGGCGGCGTGGGGGTTATCGCCAGCCGCCACGCTGTCAGGGCGGCCCTTTCCGCGCCGGTATCGGGGACGGTCGGTGCGTCGCGGGTGCCAGGTCCCCTTCGCGCTGCCTGCGTGGCGGCGTCGGCGGCACTGGCCAAGCTAACCGCGACGCTGTCGCCCCCTCCCGTAACGACAAAGCCAAGCGGGCGAAGCGCCGCGCGCACAGATTCGGACAGCGGTTCGTCGATTCGGATGAGGATCCCCAGCCCGTCGCGCACGGCAGTTGCGAAACTACCGCGCTCGGCGGCGGACAGTTCTGCCCAGCGCCGCGCGTCGACGACCGCGACGTCGAAGCGGGCGAGCGTTGCAGCGATCACCGGCAGCGGCGCGTCGCCTAGAACGAGGCCCGCGCCAGTGGCGACCTCGCTGTGCACAGCCAGTCCGGCGTCGGTCGCCCAGCGGCGGAAATACTTGACCTCGGGCCCCGGCGCTCCCGCCAGCAGCAGGACGCGCAGCGGCGTCGCAGGGTCGACCCAGACCGGAATCGGCGCTTCCTCAATGACGTTGGCCGCCGCGCGGACGCGCAGGGTGAACACCGCCGGTCCAGCGATCCGTTCGGTCCCGGTCACCATGAAATCGCCCGCCTCATCGGGCGTTGCCGTATCCACCCGGCGGCCCGCCGGATCGATCAGGTCGACAGCGAAGGCCCCGGCACCGCCAACCCGCCCGCCAACGCTAAAGCGGCCGCCGCCAGCAACTGCGCGTGGCGGGTCGAGGCGGACGATGCCTTGCGAGGGTGGCGGCGGGGTGAAGTCGATCGCCAGGCCAACAACGCCATCGCGGTCGCGTGCGGTGAGTCCGTCGCCGAGGATACGGAGGCGGTCCGGGCGGAAGCGACGCAGCGCCGTCGCGAGGTCGGGCACCCGGTCGACACCCAACCAAGGCGGTGCTTCGGGCAACGCCACCGCGCGATCACCGCTCGCCAGTGCAAGGCGGCTCGACCCATGGGTGGCGACGATCAGGGTGCCACCGGTCGGCTCCGAAGTTGTCGTAAGGGCGAGATACAACAAGCCGCCTGACAACGGTTGTGCTGCGACGAGGACGACGATCCGCCACAGGGCGGAGCGCGCGGTAACCGGGCTTCGAACCCAGCGCAGTACCAGCCGCACGACTGCAATCGCGACGCCGGCACCGATCACCACGGCGAGGGTGAGTGTCATCGGGCGACGCTCAGCGCATCGAGATATCGGCGTCCGGCTGCGTCGCCACCGGCGCGACGCGCGACGGCAGGGGCCGGACGGGGTAGCGCGGCCCAAACCAGCCCACGCAGCGCGGCGCGACACCGAACACACGCGCGGTCGCGCGTCAGGGCATCGATGGCGACGCCGAGCGCGAGCGGATCGACGATCGTCGGATTGGCGCGCGCCCAGCGATCGAACGCGGCAAGCTGTGTTGCCGTCGGCCCCGCCGGATTGGTCAAGGCACGCCATGCGGTCGCTGGCGCTTGATCAATTTGCGCTAACGTAAGCGTCGGCAACGTGGTTCGTGTCAGCCCGTCGCGCTTGCCGGTCAGCCGTCGCGTTTCGTCGACCACCGGCAAATTGGGGCCGACGCGAGCGAGGAAGATCCGCGTCGCCTGCTGGACCTGCTTGATCAAATTGAGCGCGCGATAGGCGAAGGGCAGCGCGGCGCGCGGCGTGCCCTGACGAAGGCCCAACTCGGCCTGCCACATTGCGTCGAGCGCGACCTTGAGCTTGGCGCGCGTGTCGGGGTCAAGCAGTGTCGCCGCTTCCGCTTCGTCGTGAACGTGGCCGAACTGCTCGAGCGTTTCACCTTCGCGTCCAAAGCTCGATGGCGGCGGCGACGCGTCCGCCGTTGGCGGCGGTGGCGTACCCTCCTGCTCCTCACCGAGAAACTGACCGTAGCGCAGCCGCAGCAACCGCTGGTCAGCGGCGATGCCGTCCGATCGCGCGAGGAAGCGTTCGGGTGTCAGGCGCGCTCGCTCTTTGAGAAGCGCCTCAGCGTCGATGATGACCTGACGCTCGCTCCGGAAATAGGCGGGCAGCGCCCGCGTTACGACGCCCTCCATCCCATCGGCGGTGCCCGCGCTCGTCGGCCAGCGCAGGATCAGGCTTGGGCTTTGCGCCATCTGCGGTCCCGGCGCGCGGTTGTCGCTGACCACGAGCTGCGCGACGAGATCGCTACCAGCGACGAACCGTAGTCCGGCGAGGGTGGGGGCGACGCGGAAGTGTTTGACCGTCGCGCTGCCGGACCCACGAACGGCGATCACCGTTTCGCGGAACTTGACGCTCTCGCCCTCGCCCTCGGCGACTGTCAAATGGAGTTGCGCGGTGGGAGCAACGCCATAGTCGTCGCGCGCCTCAAAATCGAGCGGCCAGCGCGCCTGTCCGGCGATCCGGAGGCTGAGGCTGTGGTCGGGGGTAACGACTCGAACGACTGGCGGGGAATCGCTGATGGCATCGAGGCGGTGGAGCGGCGGCACCGCCCCGCCCCGCGCGACGACACGATACAGGATCGACCGCGTAAGCACCCGTTGTGCCGTCCAGACGTCGCCTGCCCGCTTGAGTGCGACGCGGCTGCCATCGGCGAAGACGAGGTCGCCCGCTGCCGGTTGCGGCGCAAAGCGGAAGGTCCATGCCAGCAGCGACCCGAGTGGCACTCGGAGGTCGAGCGTCGCCGCGTCGCGCGCAGGCACCCCTGTGTACGCTGGCGGCACGACGTGCAGCCTAAGCCCAACAAGACGTGGAACTCCGGCTACGACGGGGGTTCCTTCGTGCGCTGCTGCGAGGACCACGCTTGGCGGGCGGCGAGGTGCAGCAATCACCGCGGTGACGACGAGCACGGCGATGAGCCACGCAGCGACGATGTGGCGGGTCCGCCATGCCGGGCGGAGGTCGGGAACAGCAGCGGCGATGCGGCGTTCGAGGCGATCGCGTTGCAATCGCGCCATCGGCGGCAGCTCGCCGACGGGCGCGAACAACAGGTCGGCGCTGTCGTCCATGTCGACCCGCACGGCGTCGAGCCGTCGCGCCAGCCAGCGGTCAGCAATTCCCCACGCACGCCAGCCAGTCGCAACGACGACGACAACCGCGAGCAACGCGGTGACGATCGCCGCCGCAACGGTGCCGACCCGCCACGCGATGGCCGCTGCGGCAATGACGAGCGGAAGCCCCACCGCAACGACCTCGGCAACGCGACGGTGACGAACCGGGCGGGCAAGCTGAAGCATCGCTGTCATGCCGTCACCCGCGCCCGCCGCCCGCTCGCGAGAATGCGCTCGGCGAGGAACACGGCCGCGATCAGCAGCGCGAGCCACGGTCGCAAGTCGCGCGCAGGCGGTAGATAGGCCGAACCGTCAGCAGTCGGCGCAAAGTCACGCGCAGCGACCCGTGCCGGTTCGGAACGCGGGTGCGCCAGCAGCGCCGCGAGCCGTGCCGCGAAGTCGGGGGCGAGCAGTTCGGGCATCACCGCAGGGTCGACACGCCGCTGCCACCGGAGGACGTGCCCCCGACCGAGCGGACCTGACACCATGAGTGGCTTACCCACCGCATCGGCCCACGCCACCGTGTCGGTCGCGATCTCCGTTCCAACAGCCACATCGACCAAAAGCGTTCCGCCGCGCCGAACCCAGTCGAACACCGCCGGGGCGAATGGCTCCGCTGCCAACCAGACCACGGGCCGTGGACCACCCGGCAACGGCTGCGACGTCAGACCGATATCAATATCCGCTGCGTGACCAGGGGCCCGCCACGCAGCGGCTACCGCACGGAAATAGCGGGTGGCGGGCTCACGTCCGGCGGCGTAGCGGACGACCAGCCCGGCGGGCGACGGAGGTCGAGACGCGATAGGCGTCGTAGCACCGGCGACAATCCGCCACTCTATCGCGCGCGACAGGCGCGGGCGCTCGGCGTCGCCGTTTAGCTTGGGCGGGACGACCACCGTGAGCCGAACCCCGGGCGCTAGCTCGGCATCGAGTTGGCGGAGCAGGCTTGGTACCGCGACCGGGCCGTTGGGCGCCGGTCGGTCGAGCGGCGGAAAGCCAGGTGCCAGCCACACACCGCGCGCTCCGGTCGGCAGCGCGGCAGCAGTCGCGCCCGGTACGACTGCGACCCATGGCGTCGTGTCGGTTGCCGCGTCGACCGAGGGACGCGCCAACCATAGCGTGATCAGGGTCAGCAACAGCAATCGCGTCGCGAGCAGCAGCCACTCGTTGAACCGCAGCCGCGAGCGCGGGCGGGGTCGGGCAGACAGCCAGCGCAACGCAGCGAAGTCGACGCGGCGAAGCTCTTCACGCCGGACAAGGTGGACAATCAACGGAATTGCCAGCGTCACTAACGCCCCGAGGGCGGCCGGGAATAGCAGCAGCGGCGTCATCGCGATGGGGGGCCGAACAGCGTGCACAACGGCACGTCGGCGGCTCCGTCGAGGAAATGAGTTGCCAGTCGGATCCCGCTCGCCGTCAACCGCGCGGCAAGCGCTGCTCGCGCCGCGGCGAAGTCACGGACGAAGTCGGCGCGCATTGTCGGGCCGTCACCGACGACCTCGGCGCCCGTCTCGGGGTCGACGAAGCAGCGTCCATCGGCAAACGGAAAGTCGCGCTCCTCAGCGGTCAGGATCTGGATCGCGGCAACATCGCGCCGCGCTGCCGCCAGCCGCACCATCATCGCGACGACGGCATCGTCGAACAGGTCGCTGAGTACGACGACCAGGTCGTGCGCGCCGATCCGTTCGTACAGCGGGGCGAGGTCGGCACCGGCGAACGGACCAGCGGCGGCGACCGGGGCGAGGTCGAGACGCAACCGGTCGCGCTGCCGCCGACCGTCTGCCGGGGTTGCGACGACGCCGCGCGCGCCGGGGATGATCCAGCCGAAACGATCGCCGCCCGCCAGCGCTATGTCAGCGAGACATATGGCGAGCAGCTTCGCCGCATCGAGGCGCGACCAGCCGGGGCGCGTCGCATCGCCCTGTGCCATCGACGCGCTCGCATCGATCACGATCCATAGCGTCAGCGGGCTCTCACGCTCCGCCTCGCGGACGAACAGCCGTTCCGACCGCGCGTAGAGTTTCCAGTCGACCTGACGCACTTCGTCGCCGGGCTCGTACGCGCGGTACTGGGCAAATTCGAGCCCCGCCCCCCGGTTGCGGCTTGCGTGCGACCCGATCCCCGCCATCGCCCCGGCTCGCCGTGCGCGGAGCCGCAAGCCCCGCAAGCGGCTGCGAACATTGGCGGGAATAACGGAATCCACGCCAGTCAGGCGGGGAACGGTACGCCGCGCACGACCTCAGCGATCACTGCGTCGGCGTCGCGCCCCTCGGCTTCGGCGGCGAAGGTGAGGACGAGGCGGTGACGCAGCACGGGCGCGGCGAGGGCAACGATGTCTTCCCGCGTCGCCGCAAGCCGACCCCTCAACAACGCGCGCGCCTTCGCCGCAAGGACAAGCGACTGCCCGGCACGCGGTCCTGCGCCCCAGCGGACATACTGCGCCACAACCGGTAGCCCTCCCCCGCTAGGCCGCGTTGCCCGGACAAGACGGGTCACCCACAACACCACGTCGGCCCCGATGTGGACATCGCGAACGAGCGCCTGGAGCGCGACGACAGCGGCGGCATCCATGACGGTCGGCACGGCGGCAGCGGCGCTCCCGGTCGTCGCAATCAGAATATCGCGCTCCTCCGCCTCGCTTGGATAGTCGACGCGGATGTTGAGCAGGAAGCGGTCGAGCTGCGCCTCGGGCAACGGATAGGTGCCCGCCTGCTCGATCGGGTTCTGCGTCGCCAGCACGAAGAACGGCGTGGGCAGCGCGTGGGTCACTCCGGCATAGCTGACGGTCCGCTCCTGCATTGCTTCGAGCAGCGCGGCTTGCGTCTTCGGCGGGGTGCGGTTGAGCTCGTCGGCCAGAAGCAGGTTGGTGAACACCGGTCCGGGCTGAAAGCGGAAGCTACGGTGGCCGGTGCCGTGGTCCTCCTCAAGCAATTCGGTGCCGAGAATATCGCTCGGCATCAGGTCGGGAGTGAACTGGATGCGGCGGAAGCCGAGGTCAAGCGCCGCCCCCAATGTCCGCACCAACAACGTCTTGCCGAGGCCGGGAACGCCTTCCAGCAGGCAATGCCCGCCCGCCAGCAGCGCGATCAACAACTGCTCGACGACCTCGTCCTGCCCGACAATCGCGGTCGCAATCGCGCGGCGCAGATCGGCGAGCGGCGCCAGCCGCGCGGCGATGTCGGCTTCAGTCATGACGATTCCCGTTAACAGCGCCCGCACTCACGACGTCAGGGCGTACATCACGATGTTGACGCCGAACTTGGTGTTGTCCTCGGCGAGGAAGCGCTTGTTGTGCCAATCGTAATCCCACTCGCACCCGTAATCCTTGTTGCTGTAGATCAGGCCGAGGCGGCCATCGATCGTGATCCCGCGCAGGTAATCATGGATGAGGTCGTCGCCCCAGCCGTTCAGTTCGAACGCGGTTGTCGGCGGACCGTCGAAGGTGAAGAACGCGCGGTAGAGCGGATGAGTGTTGGAAATTTTCTTCAGCGCCGCCGCGCCAAAAATGGCGGTCATCTGCGCCTCGAACGACTTGGCGAAGAGTCCGTCGATGTCGTGGTTGCAGTCGTCGACGAAGACGAAACCGCCGCGCCGCACGTAGGCTTCGAAATGCGCGCGCTCGCGCTCGCTGAACTGGACCAGCTTGTGTCCGCTGAGATAGCAGAAGGCCGCTTCGAAAATGCCCGGGCTCGCGAGTGACACGGTGGCTTCGCGCGGATCGACGGCGATGGTCGTGTAGGCCACCAGCGAGTCGAGGAGGTTGGACGGCATCCGCGGGTCGACCAGATCCCAGTCGCCGGAGTCGTATTGCAGGCGGGAAAAAACGAACTCGGCGCGGCTCATCGACGGATCGCTGCAGGTATGAGGCGCGGGGGCACGCTTTTCCCTGAGCCGGTCGTCACACCGCGTCCGACAGGCTGGAGAACGTGAAGTCGCGCACCACCATGGGCGGGATCAGGCTGGCGTTGACGCGCTGCGGTTTCCCGAGCGACTCCAGATTGTTCAACATGATCACCGGGCTTTCGTTGAACCGGAAATTCTTCACGGCGTGTTTGATGGCGCCGTTCTCGACGTAAAACGTGCCGTCGCGCGTCAGGCCGGTGAAGAGCAGCGTCTGCGGATCGACGGGGCGGATGTACCAGAAGCGGGTGACGAGGATGCCGCGCTTCACGCTCTTGACGAGTTCCTCGAGGCTGGCGGTACCGCCCGCCATGATGATGCCCGGACGCGACTCGAACGCTCCGATTTCCCGGCCGAATCCACCGCCGTGCGGCGGGGTGCCGTCGCCCGCCACGCCCTTTTTCCGCGCCCAGTAGCGCGTATAGTTGAGGTTGGTCACGACGCCGTCCTTGATCCAGTCAACGGCGCGCTGCGGCCGGCCGTCACCGGCCCAGGAATTTCCCGGAAGATCGGGGTGCAACGGATCGGAGGAAAGTTGCACGCGGGCGTCCATGATTTTCTCGCCAAGG
>JAYTXW010000115.1:0-7849 GCA_043742745.1 Sphingomonadaceae bacterium | reverse complement strand
GAAATATGTCGACAGTCGGCTGCCCGTGCCGCGGCTGATCTACGACAGTCTCGGCGCTGGCTATCCGGTGCCGAAGAACCTCAACTATTTCTATAACTTTGGCGTTCTCGCCGGGGTGGCGCTCATCGTCCAGATCCTGACCGGAGTCATCCTTGGGATGCACTATGCGGCGAACACGACGATCGCATTCGACTCGGTCGAACACATCATGCGCGACGTCAACGGCGGCTGGATGCTACGCTACATGCACGCGACCGGCGCGTCGTTCTTCTTCGTCGTCGTCTACATCCATATTTTCCGCGGGCTGTTCTACGGCAGCTACAAGCCGCCGCGCGAGGTCCTGTGGCTGCTCGGGCTTGTCATTTTCCTGCTGATGATGGCGACGGCGTTCATGGGCTATGTCCTTGTCTGGGGGCAGATGAGCTTCTGGGGCGCGACCGTCATTACTAACCTGTTTTCGGCGATCCCGGTCGTCGGTGAGGCGATTCACACGTGGTTGCTCGGCGGTTTTGCGCCCGACAACGCGACGCTCAACCGCTTCTTCTCGCTCCACTATCTGTTGCCGTTCATCATCCTCGGCGTCGTCATTCTGCACGTCTGGGCGCTGCACATTCCGGGGTCGAACAACCCGACCGGGATCGAGGTCAAGGGGCCGCAGGACACCGTTCCGTTCCACCCGTATTACACGGCAAAGGACTTTTTCGGCCTGTGTGTCTATCTGACACTCTTCTCGGTCGTCGTGTTCTTCCTGCCGAATATGCTCGGCGAGGTGGATAACTACATCCCGGCGAATCCGCTCTCGACCCCGGCGCACATCGTTCCCGAATGGTATTTCTGGCCATTTTACGCGATCCTTCGCGCCTTCACCCAGGACTTCCTGTTTGTGCCTGCCAAGCTGTGGGGCGTGCTGGCGATGTTCAGCGCGATCCTGCTGCTGTTCTTCTTGCCGTGGCTCGACACGTCGCCGGTGCGGTCGAATAACTATCGCCCGTTGATGAAGCAGCTGTTCTGGCTGTTCGTCGTCGACATCATCATCCTCGGCATCTGCGGCGGCAAGCCGGCGGGCGAGCCGTGGCTGCGGATCAGCCAGATCGCGAGCGCCTATTATTTCGCGCATTTCCTGATCCTGATCCCGATCGTCAGCCGCATCGAAAAGCCCCTGCCGTTGCCGAACTCGATCAGCGAGGCGGTGCTCAAGCGGCAGACGAACACGGGCGCGCCGATCGCGCTGCAACCCAAGGGTGCGGGGATCGCTGAAATTCCCGCGTCCGCCCAGCCGGCGGAATAGGTTCGATGGTCAAGTTGGTCGCGTTTCTGATCGGCGCGGTATTTTGCGTCGCCTTGTTGTGGGGCGCGGTCGTTCCGCGCGACGCTGTGCTGCCCGACCCGGTTGCCAAATATCACCTCTCGCCGAAGGAAGTCAGCTGGCAGAGCGACGGTGTTCTCGGCACCTTCGATCGCGCGCAGCTGCAGCGCGGGTATCAGGTCTATAAGGAGATCTGCTCGGGATGCCACTCGATCAACCGGATCGCATTTCGCAACCTGACCGCGATCGGCTTTACCCCGGCGCAGGTCAAGGCGCTCGCCAAGCAGTCGGATATCGCGTCGATCGACGATAAGACCGGCGAGCCGAACACGCGCAAAGGCATTCCGGCCGACAAAATTCCAGGGCCGTATCCGAACGAAGTCGCCGCACGCGCTGCGAACAACAACGCGCTGCCGCCCAACCTCGCGCTCATTACCAAGGCGCGCGAAGACGGCCCGGCGTATGTCTATTCGTTGCTGACTGGATACAAGGACGCGCCTGCCGGCTGGAAGGTGCCCGACGGGCTGTATTACAACCCGTATTTCAAGTCGCTCAATGTCGCGATGCCACCACCCCTGTCGGCTGACGGTCAGATCACGTATTCGGACGGCACCAAGTCGACGGTCCAGCAGAATGCCAAGGATGTTGCGGCGTTCCTGACGTGGACTGCCGAGCCGACGCTGGAGGAACGGCGCCGCACCGGGCTGGGGGTGGTGATCTTCCTCCTCATTCTGACAGCGCTTGGCTATCTCAGCTACAAGCGCGTCTGGGCTGACCTGAAGGCGAAGAAGCCGGAGATGCTGGCGGCGGAGTAGGGGCGGGGTTTCGTTTTGCTCGTTCCTGATCGTCATCCCGGCGAACGCCGGGACCCAAGGTCGGGAAGCACGGCTGGCAGACGATGGGCGGATAGTTGGGTCCCGGCGTGCGCCGGGATAACGGCACTTCGTAGTTGGGACGGTGACGTGCGCGACCGCTGCGATCGGGACGGCGCAAGCGAGGTTATAGCAGCCATGAACGACGACCTCCGCGCCCTTATCCGCACCGTTCCCAACTATCCCCACGCCGGCATCATGTTCCGCGATATCACGACGCTACTCCTCGACGGCGATGGGTTCGCGACGACGATTGATCGGCTGGCGGCGGCGGTCGGAACGGACTTCGACCTGATTGCTGGGATCGAGGCGCGCGGCTTCATCTTCGGCGCGGCGCTCGCGGCGCGGACGGCGAGAGGGCTCGTTCTGATCCGCAAGAAGAATAAACTCCCCGGAGCGGTCATCGGCGTCAATTACGCGCTCGAATATGGCGAGGACCGCGTCGAAATCCACGCCGATGCGGTCACCGCCGGGGCGCGGGTGCTCGTCGTCGACGATTTGATCGCGACCGGGGGCACGGCGCTGGCGGCGGTCGAACTGATCCGTGCGGCGCGCGGCGTCGTGACCCGGGCCGCGTTTGTCATCGACCTGCCCGATCTTGGCGGGGCGGCCAAGCTGGCGGCGGCGGGGGTCAAAGTCACCACCCTCGTCGGCTACGCCGGAACCTGACGCGCGCGCCTACGGCTTTGGCGCGGTGGCCTTTGCCGGGGCGACAGTTTTTGGCGGCGCTCCGGTGCACTGCGAGACCGCCGCGCGGGTGCCGACGATCCAGCTGATCGTGCCGTGCTCGAAAGTGCTGCGCCGCCCGCCGGCGACCGCCACCTCGTCGGTGGTCGGATAGCCGCACACGCCTGCTTCGCGCCCGGTGGCGATCCACCGCGCGCGGATCAGGCCGACGACGACATGCGCCCCGGTCGATGGCCTCCAGTCGATCGTCGCATTATTCGAAAAGTCGCTGAAGCGCCCGCCGCCCGCCGCATCGGCTTCGTCGGTGATCGGCAGGCCAAGTCCGGCGTCGCGCCCGAGCGCGTTCCATTTCGCGCCGATCAGCCCCCATGTCGCGTGCGCGCCGTACTTGGGATGCCACGTGATGAAGCCGTTTTTGAACGTGCTGATCCGGCCCCCGTCGGCAGCGGCTGCTTCATCGCTCGTTGGCGCGCCGAGCGGGCCGGTCGCGGCACCGAGCGCGCGCCACTTGTTGCCGATTTCGCCGACGACCTGAAAACTAACGACCTGCGTCGGCGTAAACGCCATCACGATCAGACTTGCCGCCCCAATGATTATCGCACCCATGCCATCCCCCGATTGCGCGCTAAGCCCGCCAGCATAACGAACAATATCGGCACGGTCGATCACACGTTGAAGCGGAAGTTCATGATATCGCCGTCGGCGACGACATACTCCTTTCCCTCGCTCCGCAGCTTGCCCGCGTCGCGCGCCGCCGCTTCGCCGCCGAGCGCCACGTAATCGTCATAACCGATCGTTTCGGCGCGGATGAAGCCGCGTTCGAAGTCGCCGTGGATGACGCCCGCCGCCGCCGGGGCCTTGGTTCCGACGGGGATCGTCCACGCCCGCGTTTCCTTCGGCCCCGCAGTAAAGTACGTCCGTAAGTGCAGCAGATCGTACCCGGCGCGGACGACACGCGCGAGCCCGGTCTCGGTCAGCCCGAGCTCGGCAAGGAAATCAGGCCGGTCGGCCGGGTCCATCTGGGCGATCTCGCTCTCGATCGCCGCCGAGATGACGACCGCGCCCGCCCCGGATGCCGCCGCCATCGCCGCAACCGCCGCCGATTGGGCGTTGCCGGTCGCGGCGCTGCCCTCGTCGACGTTGCACACGTACAGGACCGGCTTCGCGGTGAGCAGCTGCGCCGTGCTGAGCACCCGCGCCTCGTCGTCATCCTTCGGCACCGTCAGCCGCGCCGGCTTGCCTTCACGGAGCAGGTCGAGCGCCTGGCCGAGGACGGCGGCGGCGACCTTCGCCTCCTTATCGCCCTGTCCGGCCTTTTTGACCAAGGCGGGGACGCGCTTTTCGAGGCTTTCGAGGTCGCTCAGCATCAATTCGGTTTCGACCGTCTCGGCGTCGGCGACGGGGTCGATGCGGCCTTCGACATGCGTGACGTCGTCGTCGATGAAGCAGCGCAGGACGTGGACGATCGCGTCGGTCTCGCGGATGTTGCCGAGGAACTGGTTGCCGAGCCCCTCGCCCTTCGACGCGCCACGCACGAGGCCCGCGATGTCGGTAAAGCCCAACTGCGTCTCGATGATCTTCGCTGAATGCGCAATTTTGGCGATGCGGTCGAGGCGTTCGTCGGGCACGGGGACGTTGCCGACGTTCGGCTCGATCGTGCAGAACGGATAATTCGCCGCCGCCGCCGCCGCCGTCTGGGTCAACGCATTGAACAGCGTCGACTTGCCGACGTTAGGGAGGCCAACGATGCCGCAGCGGAAACCCATCTTATTCTCCTACCATCACGCTGCCAGCCGCAGCGCGACGTCGTTCATGAACCGGACATCGTCGCCGCCCGCCAGCCATTCCGCCTCCGCCGAGACCGCGTCGAGGAGTGCGTCGCGATCCTCGATCTCGTCTCGCGCGAAGTTGCCGAGCGCATAGCTGAGCACGCGATCCTTATGTCCCGGGTGGCCGATACCGAGGCGGACGCGGCGATAGTCGGTCCCGCCGAACCCGGCGCTGTGCGCGTCGATCGAGCGGATGCCGTTGTGCCCGGCAGCGCCGCCGCCGCGTTTGACCTTCACCTTGAAGGGCAAGAGGTCGAGCTCGTCGTAAAACACCGTCAGCGCATCGGGGCCAAGCTTGTAGAAGCGCATCGCCTCGGCGACCGAGCGTCCGCTGTCGTTCATGAACGTCGCGGGCTTGAGCAGAACGATGCGCTCGGCCCCGATGCGACCCTCGGCGGCGACGCCCAGAAACCGCGTCCGCCACGGGTCGAACCGCCACCGTGCGTGGAGCGCGTCGGCGGCCATGAAGCCAAAATTGTGGCGCTGCCCCGCATGGGCCGCACCGGGGTTGCCGAGGCCGGCGAAGACCTGCACTTCGCCGACCCCTGTGGCTAGCTCAGGCCTTGGCGGCAGTCGAAGCGGCAGCCGATTCGGCGGCGGCAGCAGCGGCGACCGCATCGTCGGCGGCAGCGTCGGCCGACTGCAACGCCGACGGCGCAACCATCGTCAGAATGGTGAAGTCGCGGTCGGTGATGACCGACGTCACCCCCTCGGGCAGCTTGACCGCCGAGATGTGGACCGAATCGCCGATGTCGAGGCCGCTAAGCGAAATGTCGATCTGGTCGGGAATCGCGTCGGACGGGCAGTTGAGCTCGATTTCGTGGCGAACGATGTTGAGCGCCCCGCCGCGCTTCATGCCGGGTGATTGGTCCTCGTCGGTGAAGTGGACGGGGACGTTGACCGCGATCGTCGCGCCGGCGGCAAGGCGCAGGAAGTCGACGTGGATCGGGCGGTCGCTGACGGGATGGAACTGGACGTCGCGCGGCAGGGTGCGCTCGACGGCCCCGTCGACCTCGATCTCGACGACCGAATTCATGAAGTGGCCGCCCGACAGCAGCTTGGTCAGCTCCTTCAGGGGGACGTGGATCATCGTCGGGGTCGTCTTGTTGCCGTAGATCACGGCGGGGACGCGACCGGTCAGGCGCACGGCTCGTGAGGCTCCCTTGCCTCCGCGATCGCGCACCGAGGCCGCGAGTTTCATCGCTCCGCTCATGTGCTGTTCTCCAAAACCCGCGCGCCTCCAGGGATGCGGGCGCGGGAACCGGGACATTAGGGGAGAATGCGGGTAAGGGCAACCTTTCTTCTCCCTCGTCCATCGATGGAGGCGGTAGAGCGGGAGGGGGAAGACGCTACGGCACCCGCTCGACCACCAGCCCCTTCGCGCGCAGCAGCGCCACGACGCTTCCCTTGCCCCCCAGGTGCCCCGCGCCGACCGCGACGAACACCGTCCCCGGCACGCTCAGCCGCGCCGCGATCCATTCGGCCCACGCCGTGTTGCGGTCGGCGAGCAGCGCACGCGCCAGCCCCGGCGTCGCGCGGAAGTCCTTGTCGAAGTCAGCGGCGAGCGCGTCGACCTCGCCCGCCTGCCAATAGGCGATGAGCGCGTTGGTATCGTCGCGCGCGGTCTTCAAATCGTCGACGGTCGCGTCGAGCAGGGCGCGCGCGTCGGTTTCCGGCAGATTGTCGAAAATGCGGAGCTGCGCCTCGGGCGTCTCCAGCCCGACGACCGCGCGATGGGCGGCGCGGGCGCGGGCGGTCAACGCGGGTTCGACGCCGTCGGTTTGCGTGAACCCCATCTGCTTGACCGCGCCGTCGCCGATCGCGATCGCCGCGAGCCATGTCTTCATGCCGTCGAGCTGGCTCGCGGTCAGCCCGAGCGCCGACACGCCGGCGAGCAGCGCCGCCCGCTTCGACGGCGCGACGCGCGCGGCGAGCGGGGGCAGGCCGCCCTTCAGACCAAGCGCGGTCACCAGCGGCCCCAGCCCCGCCGGGTCGTCGGGCAGGATCGTCTCCAGCACCAGCGTATCGGCGGCATCGACCCGCGCGGCGATGCGTGGGTTCAGCCAGTTCGTCCCCGGCGGCAGCGCGTGAACGGTGCCGAACAGGGTGATTTCGGTCGTCGCATTATGGACACGCCACATCGCCGGTTCGGCGAGCGCCGGTGCGGATAACGTGGCCATCGCGGCACACCACGCGATAAATCGGGCGAAAACGGTCATCGCCGGGGCTATACCGGGGCACACGCCCCGTTGCGAGTCGCCGCCGTTCGCCCTATGTCCAGGGCGTTAACGACCCAAGCGAGATCCATGGCCTTCAAGCTCCCCGACTTCAACGACCGCAAGACGGCCGCTGCCGCTGCCCGCGCCGCCGTCCTCCAAAAGTTCAAGGCCAAGCCCGAGGCGACGCCCGAGGAACTGGCCGACCGCGCCGCCGTCGCTGCCCGCCAGGAGGCGAAGCAGAAGGACAAGGCGCAGGCGCTGAAGGACCGCATCGCTGCCGAAAAGGCCGCCGTCGTCACCGCGCGCGAGGCGAAGGAAGAGGCCGCGCGCCAAGCTGCCGAGGACGCGCTGATTACCGAGGAAATGAAGGCGGCGGCGAAAAAGGCCGAACGCGACGCCAAATACGCCGCCCGCAAGGTCGCGAAGAAGGCGGCAAAGCGGTAGTTTAGGATTGTGTCGTCGTCGCCTGCGCGGGGATGACAACCGGGAAGGTCGCGGCTAAACCCCGCCGGGTCCATGTTGCACCCGCGAACAGCCCCGAAGACGTTTCAGGACATGATCCTGACGCTCCAGCATTATTGGAGCGAGCGCGGCTGCGTCATCCTCCAACCCTATGACGTCGAGGTCGGGGCCGGCACCTTTCACCCCGCGACTGTGCTGCGCGCCCTCGGCCCCGACCCGTGGCGCGCGGCGTATGTCCAGCCGAGCAGGCGACCGTCGGACGGGCGCTACGGCGACAATCCCAACAGGTTGGGGGCGTACTACCAGTTTCAGGTCATCCTGAAGCCGTCGCCGCCCGACATCATCGACGCCTACCTTGGCAGCCTCGCGGCGATCGGCATCGACGGCACCGCGCACGACATCCGCTTCGTCGAGGACGATTGGGAAAGCCCGACGCTCGGCGCGTGGGGGCTGGGCTGGGAAGTGTGGTGCGAC
>JAYTXW010000114.1:0-4851 GCA_043742745.1 Sphingomonadaceae bacterium | reverse complement strand
CCGGGCAGGGTGACGGCGACGACTGCGGCTGCAGCGATGACGACGGGCGCGATCATGCCGCGACGGCCCCGCGGCGGCGGACGGCCGATCCGACCAGCCCGAAGCCGACGATCATCAGCCCCCACGTCGTCGGCTCGGGGACCCCAGCGACCTGAACGATCTCGCGGAAGATCGCCGCCTGGATCGGCGCGATCGGGTGGGTGCCATCGACGGTGAAATACCCGCTGCAATCGGGCAGGACGCCGGGGCTGGGCGGCGAAACATGGTCGAAACACGCGCCCGCCTGCGTAAACGGCGCGACGCCGAACGAGGTCGGGTTTGCCACGAGGCGGGTGAAAAAGCTTTGGTAGCTGAAGCGGAGCAGGCTCGCGTTGGTCAGCGTCGGCGCAACGGCGTTCAGCGTCGCCTGGACCTGCGCCTCGACCGCGAAGCCGGTCGCCGTCGTGTTCGGGATGCCGGTGACGAGGATATTCTTCGCCCCGCCCGCGTCGAGCGTGTGGAGCGTCGCGCTGAGAATATTCGTCAGCGCGGTGACATAGGTGCCGACAAACGGCGCGGGGACCGATCCGTTCTCGATCGCGAAAATGTCATTGCCGCCCATGTTGATAACGTACAGCGCGTTGGGGTCGATCGTGTGCCCGCCAGTGTACAGTCCGAGCTGGGTCGACAGCGCCGGGATCGGCCCGGCGTTGGGAACATAGGTCGCGCCGCCGAACGCATAATTGCTGCCCCCCGCGAGCGAGGCGAGGGTGTAGTGGCCGTACAGCTTCTGGCTGAGCAGGTCGGTGTAATCGGGGCCGTTGGTGAACCGCCCCGGCAGGAACCCCCGCGACGGATTGTTGTACACATTGCTTGCGCCGTAGCCGCCCGTCGCAATGAAGATATTTCCGGCGTCGACGAGGCTGTCGCCGAACACGACCAGCTGGCTATACGTCGCGGCGGTGGCAGGTGCCGCAGCCCCGACGGCGGCGGCGGCAAGGATGGTCGACAGGACACGCAGCGACATCTGTAATACTCCGCAAGGCGTTGTTGTTCCGTTCGCTTTGCCGTGGCCACAGGTGGTTTACAACTAAGGGACGGTTAATCCATGGGCGGTCGCACAGCGCTCAAACCGTAATCGACGTTCCCCGGTAGATTTTCGCGCGGTAGCGGCTGTCTTCGGCGTCCGGTAGCGGCGCGCCTGCCAGCAACACGGCGCGGGCGAAGCGTTTGACCTCCTCGAGATGTTCTTCGAGGTTGCGCGGCTCTTCCGATCGGACGCGGCGGGTCAGGTTGACCTGGTTGACCGGCACGTCGTGGACCAGCCGCTCGTTCTCGACCGCGAGCGTCGCGGTGAAGGCGTGGAGCGTCGTCTTGAAGAAATTCGCCAGCGCGAACGCAGGGCCTGCCGACCCCATCTCGACGTCGGGGGACACAAGGACAAGCTGCGTGTGGTCGATCAGCGACGCCTTGCGCGCGACGCGGAAGTGGTGCGTCAGGTTATCCTCGACCAGCGCAGCAAACGCCTCCGGCGACAGCGTGGATCTCGCCTCCGGCGACAGGGCCGCGTCGGCCCCGAACAGCGTGTCGGGCAGGGCGGCGAACGGCGTCGAGACGATCGTCGTCGGCGACCCCCACACGGTGCGCGCGGCGTCGAGGCACGGCTCGATGTCGCCATCGCACAGGTGGGTGACGACCGTTCCCGGCGGCAGGTCGGCGAGATGGCTGGCGATCTTCGCCGCGCCGTCGGCGGTGCGGGCGATCAGGACGACCTTGCCGACATAGCATTGCTCGACGAAGGCGCGCGCGGTTTCGGCGAGATAGTCGATCAGGTGTTCGCCGATCAACCACACGGTGCGCCCGCGCATCTGGTCGAGGCGCTCCTGCTTGGGGCTGCCGAACAGTTCGCGCTCGGTTGTCGAGCGTTCGACGTTGAGGCCGCCCGACGGCATGAACGTCTCGCCGCTGACGGCGCGGTCGGCGAGGAAGAAGACGGTCGCCTGCGCGACCTCGCTCTCGGTCGGCATCTTGCCGAGGTGGAGGAGCGACAGGACACCGCCGCCGACCTTTGCCGCCTCGGTCGCAATCTGCCCCTGCGGCAGGAAGGGGATATCGTCGGGCGGGATGCGAAGGAGCCAGCCGTCGTCGGGGCGTTGGCCGAGCAGCGGCGAATCGAGAAAATGCCCGCCGAGCCGCAGCCGCGCGACGAGGCGCCTGGCCATGCTTTCGGTCAGAAGGAATCGGCCCCATGTACTGTCGTCGGTCCCGGCGCGCGCCGCATCGAGGGCGAGGTCGCGGATTTCGCGCGGGTTGTTGGTGTCGTGCGCCATCTGCGCGATGTCGTTCTTCGCCAGCCGTGTCAGGACCGCCTCGACGCGGACCCCGCGCCGGATCGCCTTGACGGTCGCGGCGTAGACGGCGTTGAGGCGCTTGTTTTCGAGGATCAATTTGCCCCGGCGATCGAACAGCCCGGCCTTGCCGTCTTTGCCCGACAGGCGGTCGCCGTCGACGGGGCCGGGGGCGATCGCGTTGATCTGGATTTCCGGACCCAGGAACCGCCCCATCGTCTCGACGATCGCGCGCTGGCCCGACTTCGACACGGCATAGTCGGCGCGGTTCGGGTAGGCGACGGCGAGGTATTTTTCACCGCCGAAGTAGCTCGAGACGTTGAGGATATAGCCGGAGCCTTGGCGCTTCATGCCCGGCACGACCATGTGCATCAGCGCGTAGTTGGAGATGAGGTTGGCGTTTAACGTGTAGCGCCACGCGTCGACGCTCATGTCGACGACCATTTCCTCGGCCCCCGAGACGCCCGCGTTGTTGATCAGATAGTCGATCCGCCCGAACGCCTTGATCGTCTCATCGACCGCGCGCTGGAGGCTGCTCAAATCGCCGACGTCGATGTTCGCCAGCGTCCGCACGCGGCGCTCGACGCCCGAAAATCCGACGTCCTCAAGCTCGCCGACGATCCGCGAGCGCATCGTCGCGAGTTCGCCTTCGCGCCGGGCGACGATCATCACCTTGGCCCCGGCAAGCGCAAGCAACCGCGCGACCTGCCCGCCGATCCCCGCCGACCCGCCGGTAATCAGCGCGACCTTGCCGAGGTGGAGGCCGGTGATGTTTTCCGCCGTCCCGACCATCGCGCGCCGGGCGCCGGTCGCGTCGCCGATATTGGGCGGCAGGTACAGATTGACCGAATGGATCTTGCGCTCCTTGAGCAAGGTGCGCGCGGCTTGTCCGGCGGCGAACGGCAGGTTTTCGGCCTCGGTATTGGTGAAGCGGACGACCTGGTTGCCCCATTCGAGCTGTCGCCGCCGCCCGTGGGCGACGTCGACCTCGCTCTCGTCGCGCCAGACGCGGACGAGCTGCTCGATCGCGGCGCGGAGGAAATTGCCCCAGATGTCGCCTGCGCCGTCGGAACTATTGCCCATGAAGATGAAGCGCGGATCGTGGACGAGGCTGTCGTGGCGTTGCCAATAGCGGCTGAGCGTCCGCGCGACCGCGATTGCGCCGACCAACTCGTCGTCGACAAAGGCGTCGACCGCCTCGTCGCTCGCGTCGGCCAGCGTGCCCGAGAAATACCCGGCGCCATACGCGGGGAGGATGATCGCGCCCGTCACCGCGCACGCACGGTCGGTGAAGGCGTCGAGTTCGCGGTCCATCATGTCGTGGTCGGCGCGGTCGAACTGGACGACCGAAATCCGCGCGGCATCGCCGAGCATCCGCCGCGCCTCGATCGCTTCGACCTCGCGGTTGAAGCCGAGGAGGACTTCGGCCCCGCAATCGGCCTGAACGCGCGCGACGGCGACGGCGTCCGCTGTCTGGCTGCCGGCGACGACGACGACCGCAAGCCCGCCGCCGTCGATCGACCGCATCGTCGGGCGCGACAGGTACGTCGAACGCGATTCCTTGCGGACGGTCATGCCGTGGGTCACTTCGAAATCGTGGCCGTTGAACGCCGCGCTCTCGTCGCTGCCGAGGAAGACGCACGTCATCGCAATGTCGCGCGGCGTCGGGAAGGTCTTGGCGCGCGGTGCCCCGTCGACGCTGCGCTCAAAACTCATCAGGTCGAAGAACTGGCTCGCGGTCGTCCCCGCCTCGTCGCCACGCATCGTGTCCATGCTGGCGAAAACGGTGCGGATGCGCTCGCTCGCGATCGGGCCGGGGAAGACGAGGTTGACGCGGATGCCGCGCGGCCCGAGCTCAAGGCTCAGCTCGCGCGACAGGGCGTTGAGCGCCGCCTTCGGCACCGTATACGCCGTGCGCCCGTAATAATGGGTGCGGCTGAAGATCGTCGAGACGTTGATGATCGACCCGCCCTCGGCCATCGCTGGGGCGGCGGCGCGCGCCATGTTCCACGCGACGCCAAGGATGTTGCGCGCGGCGTCGCCGACCGTCTCGGTGTCGGTCCCGCCGTGTGCCTTGAGGTCGTCGAGGTCGGCGCGCGACAGCGGCAGGCGTTCGAGCGGCTGCTTTGGCCCGGCCGACCCGGCGTTGTTGACGAGGATGTCGATCCGACCGTGGCGCACCAGAATGTCGGCGATTCCGGCGCGGCACGACGCCGCGTCGGCCCCGTCCATGACGACGGCGCTCGCGCAGGCCGCGTCGGCCCCGGTGGCGGCGAGGGCGGCGGCCATCGCGGCGTCGACGCGCGCCTGCGCTCGCCCGGTGAAGACGACGGTCGCGCCCTCGGTCAGATAATGCCGCGCGATCTCGCCGCCGAGGTTCCCCGCCGCGCCGGTCACGAGCGCGACCTTTCCCGCGAGACGCCCGGGGCGGGCGGACGTGGTCACCGCAGCGTCGGCGTTGTCGGTGCGTGTCTTCGTGGCCATCGCGCGATCCCCAACTACTTTCTGCTGTCATGCTGGCGAA
>JAYTXW010000113.1:0-1952 GCA_043742745.1 Sphingomonadaceae bacterium | reverse complement strand
GTCGGCAAGATCGAGGACGCGCTGTCGGGACGAACGAGCCTCGCCGATGTCGCCAAGCGCTTCAACCTGACGGTGGCGGCCGTTCCGGGCGTCACAAGCGCCGCCACTGTTCCCACCAACCCGGCCTTTGTCATTGCGCCCGCCGCCGCACCGCTCGTCGCCAAGGTGTTCGGCGCCGACCCGTCCGATGGACCGACGCTCCAGCCAATCGGAAAAGACCATTTCGCAGTCGTCGAACTCGGCGACATCACACCGCCCGCCGTTCAGCCGCTGGCCACTGTCCGCACTGCCGTCGTCGACGCTTATACCGCCGATGCCCGGCTCAAGGCGGCCAAGGCCGTGGCCGACAAAATCGTCGCTGAGACGGCCAAGAACAGGCCATTTGCCAGCGTCGTGGCGGCGCACAATCTGCCCGCTGCGCATCCACTCGGTGGGCGCCGGATCGACCTCAACCAGGCGGCACAGGTGCCGCCACCGGTCAAACTGTTCATCACCTTGCCCGCGGGGGCGAGCCGGGCGCTTCCCGCCGGACCGCAGGGCTATTGGGTCGTGCATGTCGATACCGTAACGCCGGGCGATGTGGCCGCGGCGCCGGCGTTGATCGATAGTGCCCGCGCGCAGTTTACCAAGGATGCGCCGAACGAACTCGGTGCGGCGTTCGCGCAGGCCGTCGAGCGCGCCGTCGGGGTGCAGCGCAATTCGGCGGCGCTCGCCGCCGCCACTGCGCGGATCACCGGTACCGCCAAATAGTGCCGGACTGCGCGCCGCTCGACTTCACCACCGCGCTGGCAGCCGGGCGTGGCGCAATGGTTTGGCGGCGGACTGTCGCCGATACCGAAACGCCGGTATCGGCGATGCTCAAGCTCGGTACGCCTGGCAGCGGCGCGTTCTTGCTCGAATCGGTCGAGGGCGGGCAGGTACGCGGGCGGTACTCGCTGCTCGGCCTCGACCCCGACCTCGTGTGGCGCGCGACCGGCGAGCGGTGCGAGAGTAATCGCCATTGGCGCACCGACCGCGAGGCGTTCGTGCCGTGCGCCGGGGGGACGCTGAGCGAGCTCCGGGCCCTTGTCGCGGCGTGCCGGATGGATGTTCCCGCCGGGCTGCCCCCCGCGCTGGCGACGCTCGTCGGCACGATGGGGTATGACACCGCACGCCTCGCCGAGCGTCTGCCCGAGCCCAAGGCCGACCCGCTTGGCATACCCGACTTGCTGTTCGTTCGCCCGACACTGGTGCTGGTATTCGACAGATTGAAGGACGAGTTGTTTTTCGTTGCCCCGGTCTATCCGGAAGCCGCTCCCGACGCCTATGCCCGCGCGACCGAGGCGATCGACGCGGCCGAAGCGCGGCTCGCGCAGCCCGTTCCGATCGGTGTCCGGCCCACGGAAGCCCTACCCGACGGCGCGATGACGCCGATCCTGCCGCCCGGCCATTACGCGGCGATGGTCACCGCCGCACAGGAATTGATTGCCGCCGGGGACATTTTTCAGGTTGTGCTCGCGCAGCGGTTCACGGTCGATTTTCCGTTGCCGCCGTTCGACCTGTACCGCGCGCTGCGCCGGATTAATCCGTCGCCATTCCTGTACTTCCTCGACTTGCCCGGGTTTGCGTTGATCGGCTCGTCCCCTGAAATTCTCGTCCGCGTTCGCGACGGGGATGTCACTATCCGCCCGATCGCCGGAACGCGTCCACGCGGTCGCGACGCCGTCGACGATGCCCGGTTGCGCGAGGAATTGCTCGCCGACCCGAAAGAACTGGCCGAACACCTGATGCTCCTCGACCTCGGCCGCAACGACGTCGGGCGTGTCGCGACACCCGGCAGCGTCGTCGTCACCGACCGCTTCGGTGTCGAATTCTACAGCCATGTCATGCACATCGTCTCGAACGTCCGCGGTACGCTCGACCCCAAGCACGACGCGATCGACGCGCTCCTCGCGGGCTTCCCGGCGGGGACG
>JAYTXW010000112.1:0-10694 GCA_043742745.1 Sphingomonadaceae bacterium | reverse complement strand
AGGTCGCCGTCGACCGCGACCGCCGCGCCCGCGAATTCACGCCAGTTCCATTTGGCTGCGATGTCGAAATTTCCCTCGTCGTTGGGGACGAACAAGGCGCCGCCGGGCGAATCGACGACGGTGCAGACCGCTTCGACAACGCGTTCGGGCAGATGTCCGGCGGCGGCGCCAATCCCCGACACCGTCCGGATGAAGCGCAACCACTCGACGCGGTAATCGTAGCGATAGGCGAAGAAGTTGCGCGCGATCGCCAGCCGCAGCGTCGCCTGAAAGCGCGGCAGCAGCAGGACAAGCGCGCCGACCGTGATCGTCGCAAACAAAAAGGTGATCTGGAGCAGCCGCCCCCAATCCCCGCCGACGAGCCGCAAGCCATATGCCAGCAGCGCCATCGCAATCAGATAGCCACCGATGATCGACATCGACAGCGTGTGGAACACGACCTGACGCGAGAGTTGCACGCGCGCCACCCACGCTTGCCGCGCCGACAGCAGGAGCAGCGGGACGGTCAGCACATCGACCGCGCCGCGGATATTGACGAGATCCTGCGACGGCGATCCGAGCAGGAACTCGAAGGTGTATAAGTTGAGGTCGTAGCCGAAGAACCCCGCCAGGCTGATGCACAACAAGCGGATACCGGTGCGGCTGCCGGCTTCGGCGTTGACGTACAGGTTGTGGATGAGGACCAGTCCCGAGATCGCGACGGTTAGCCGACCGACGATGAACAGCGCCGCGACCAGCGGGCGCGCGTGGAGTGAAACGCCGCGATGGCCGATCAGGTCGACGAGATCGATACCAACCTGCACCGACAGGACGAAGCCGATCGCGCTGGCGATGACGAACGACGAGCTCAGCCGGGTGTCGAGCGACCACGATGTTCGCAGCAGCGCGACGAGGAAGCCGATCCATGCCCCCGTCCGGAGCGTTTCGGCAGGCGACAGCAACGCCACATAGATCCCGCCAAAGCGCGCCGCCATGACGAAGTCGCCCGCCCACCCCACCGTCGCCATCGCCGCCACGACAAGCCAGGCGTTGGTGCCGTTCGGCGACTGCCGCGCGAGGACGCTTACCGCGAGCGCGGCAAACCCGATCATGGCGATCAGGTGGCTGAGAAATCCGACATCAGTCAGCTGCACGCGGTGCCCCCAAACCCCAGCAGGGGCTTAGCCGGTCGCGACGCCCGCGCCTAGGCGTCACCGGAGTGTCTTGGTCGGGCGCAGGTCGGCGTCGGTGTTCGCCGCCCACCATAATGTTGCGGCATAGGCGGCGACCGCTTGCGTTAGTTGTGCAGGGTCAATCTTGTCGAGCGTGTCGTCGGCGCTGTGATGAAGGTCGAAATAATGCGTCCCGTCCTGCGCGAGGTCGACGACGCCGGCCCCGGCCTCGATCGCCGCTTCGATGTCGGTCCCGCCGTGTGCGGGCAGCGGCGACGGCGCGATACCGAGCGGCGCAAGGACGCGGGCGAGGGCGGCGATAGCGGGGACAAGGGTTGGTGTCGACGGCCCGGGCGCGGCGGCGGCGGCGAGATTGCTCCGCAGCGACCACACGCGGTCGGCGCCGAAGTCGGCCTCGATCGCGAAGACGACGGGGTCGGGATGCCCCTTGAGATAGGTCGCGCCGCCCAACGGCCCCTGCGCTTCCTCGTCGCCGAACGCGACGACGCGGATGGTGCGCTTCGGGCGCGGCAGGTCACCGGCGCGGATCGCGTCGTTAATCGTCGCGGTCGCCGCCAGCGTGATCGCGACCCCGGCGGCGTCGTCGATCGCGCCAGTGCCAAGGTCCCAGCTATCGAGATGACCCCCGGTCAGGACGATCTCGCCGGTCGTGCCGGTAACTTCGCCGACGACATTGCCCGACGTGCCGCTACCGAGGTCGCGCGGGGAGAGGACGAGGTGAAGGCGGACAGGGCCGTTCTGGACCATTCGGCTGAGCTGGATTGCGTCGGGAACGCTGAGCGCCGCCGCCGGGATGGGTGTTACCCCGGCGGGAAAGCGCGTGACGCCGGTATGCGGCAGGCGGGCCGGGCCCGTGCCGAGCGAGCGATGAATATACGCCGCCGCTCCTTTGCTCGCGGCGATCGCCGGACCGGCAGTGCGAACGCGATTGAATGCGCCGTACCCCGACCCGTCCTGTGCCGCGCGCATATCATGGTCGATGAAAACGATCTTGCCGCTCAGGTTTTGCGATGTCGCCTTGAGCGCGTCGAGGTCAACGAACTGCACGACGTCGGCGTCGATCCCGGCGTCGGGCGTCGCTGCGCTGTAGCCGAGCGCGGTGAGCGCCAGTCGCTGCGGGTTGGCACCGATCGTCGTCGCGGTTTCGACCCCGCGCTCCCAATGCGGCACGGCGAAGGTCTGGACATGGACTTTGGCCAGCCCGAGCGCGGTCATCTTCGCCGCCATCCAGTCGCGGGCATGGGCCTCGGCGACACTCGCGGCGAGGCGTGGACCAATATCGGTCGTCAGTCCGGCAACGATGGCATAGGCCGCATTGGCCGTCAGCGCCCGGTCGCGAACGTCAGCTGCTCCCTGGTCGACGGTCAGCGCCCTCTCCACAAATGTCAGCGCCGTCGTCGGCACGGCGGTCATCATCGCCAGCGCTGCCAGAACCATCCGCATCGCCGCCTCCCTGTTTGCCCTGCGCCACATACGGCATTGCCGCGCTCAAAACGCAAGCTATCGTGCGGCCACCAAACCCGGAGATTCCGTATGATCGGTCGCCTCAACCACGTCGGGATCGCGACGCCGTCGATCGAGCGGGCGGTGGCGGTCTATCGCGACCTGCTCGGCGCAACGAAGATCGGCGAGCGGTTCGCGCTCCCCGAACAGGGCGTCTGGGTGTGTTTCGTCGACACCCCGAACAGTCAGATCGAGCTGATCGAACCCTATGGCGACGCGTCGCCGATCCACGCCTTCCTCGCCAAAAACCCCAGCGGCGGCCAGCACCACGTCTGCTTCGAGGTGGCCGACATCATCGCCGCGCGCGACGACCTCCGCGCCAAGGGCGCGACGATCCTCGGTACCGGCGAGCCGCGCATGGGGGCGCACGGCGTGCCCGTCATCTTCGTCCACCCGCGCGACATGGGCGGGGTGTTGATCGAACTGATGGCGACGCCGGTGGCGGGAGCAGTGCATTGAGCGCGCTCGTCGCGGTCGCCCTCCTCGCGACCGCCGCTGCCGACATCACCGTTCCCGCCAGCGTCCCCGTCCAATATGTCCGCGTCCGCCAGTTCGATTTTGCCGGTGGGCGGTCCGCCCCGGTCAAGCTCGCCTTTCGCACGATCGGGACCCCGCATAAGGGGTCTGATGGCGCGGTCGACAACGCCGTCGTCCTCCTTCACGGCACCGGCGGATCGGGCGCGGCTTTCCTTGGGACGGAGGCACAACTGCTGTTCGGCCCCGGCGCCCCGCTCGACCGCAAGACGACCTTTGTCGTCATTCCCGACGCGATCGGCATGGGCGCGTCGTCGAAGCCGAGCGACGGCCTTGGGGTCAACTTTCCCCACTACGACTATACCGACATCGTCGCCGGCGTCCGCACCACCCTCGCCGAGCTGAAGGTCACCCGCGTCCGCGCCGTCCTCGGCGTGTCGATGGGGGCGATGGTGGGCTGGACGTGGGCCGAAGCGTACCCGCGCGAGGTCGGCACCCTCGTCGCGATGGGGGCGTGGCCGACGGCGGTGACCGGGCGCAACCTTTTGTGGCGAGTGGCGGCGCGCGATGCCCTCCTCGCCAGCCCGCTTCCCGGGGGCGGCGGCGCGCGCGCGGCGGCGGCGATCACCATGGTCGGCAACGTGCCGCCGGCGCTGCTCGCCAAGCTTGCGCCCGATGCGGCGACGGCGGCGACGATGCTCGACGCGCGCGCGGCGGCGGCGGGCAACCCGGTCGATCTTGCCTTCGCGCTCGACGCCGTGCGAACCTACGCCCCGCAAGCGCGGCTCGACGCGGTGACGGCGACAGTGGTCGAACTGAATTTCGCCGACGACATTCTTTATCCGCCCGCCGACGCCCCGCCGCTGCCGTCGCGCTTCACGCGGATCAGCGTCCCGGCATCGGCGGCGACGCGCGGCCATGCGACGCTGGGGCTGCCGGCGATTTGGTTGCCCTATGTCAGCCCGGCGCTGGCGGCGGCGCGGTAGCGATGCGCGCGTAAATGCTGATCCGTCCCGCCACCGCTGCCGACACCGCCGCGATCGACGCGCTGCTCGATACCGCCTTCGGCCCCGATCGACACGCGCGCACCGCGTCGCTGTTGCGGGCCGGGGCGACGCCGATCGCGGGCCCGACCCTCATCGCGCGGTGCGATGACGTCGCCGAATGCCCGTCGAGCGGGGTCGGCGACCTGCTCGGCTCGATCCAGCTCTGGCCGATCGCGCTTGTCGCCGGACGCGACCGTACCCCGCTGACCCTCCTCGGTCCGGTCGCCGTCGCGCATCCCGCCCGCTCGCTCGGCCTCGGTCGGCGCCTGATCACAGCGGCGCTCGCGGTCGCCGACGCCATGGCTCTCGGCCCGATCGTCCTCATCGGCGACGCGAGCTATTACGGGCGCTTCGGCTTCACCGCCGCCGCGACCGGCGGATGGACGCTCCCCGGCCCGGTCGAGCGCGCGCGGCTATTGCTCCGCACCGACCGCCCGCTTCCGCGCATCGCGCACATTGTCGCGGACTCGGTTCGCGCGCGACAACCGGCTATGGTCGCCGTCGATGGTTGACCTTGCCGAAATCGCCGCGCTGGTGGCCGCACAGAAGATCCCGCCGGTCGAGACGTGGCATCCGGCGCATTGCGGCGACAGTTTCATGCGGATCGCCGCCGACGGGACGTGGTACCACGAAGGGTCGCCGATCGGCCGCGCTGAACTTGTAAAGCTGTTCTCGACCATCCTGCGGCGCGAGGCCGACGGCAGCTATGTCCTCGTCACGCCGGGTGAAAAGCTCGACATTGTCGTCGACGACGCGCCGTTCGTCGCCGTTGCCGTGACCAGCGAAGGGGATGGGCCTGCCCGCACCCTCGCGTTCCGCCTGAACACCGGCGACCACGTCCTCGCCGGCCCCGACCACCCCCTGCGCGTCACCACCGCCGCCGACGGCACCCCGCGCCCTTATCTCCACGTCCGCGGCGGGCTGGAAGCGCTCGTCAACCGCGCCACCTTCTACCAACTCGCCGACTGGGCGCTGGCGAGTGATCCGCCCGGCCTGTGGAGCGCGGGCGGCTTCTTCCCGTTCGCGTGAGCGGCGACCTCCACACCCGCCTCACGCGCGCCGTCGGCCCCGGGCCGGGTAAGCGCGGCGACTGGGACTTTGCCGGGAACGGCGACGCCCCGTATCCCGCACCGCTCAAGCCGGCGGCGGTGCTGATCGCCGTCATCACCCACGACCGCCCGACGGTGCTGTTCACCCGGCGGACGACGACGCTGCGCGCGCACGCGGGGCAGGTCGCCTTCCCCGGCGGGCGGATCGACGCGACCGACACCGACGAAATCGCCGCGGCGCTGCGCGAGGCGCATGAGGAGGTGGCGCTCCCTCCCGCTGCCGTAACGGTCATCGGCACGACCGATCGCTATGCGACCGGAACCGGCTTCGACATCACGCCCGTCATCGGCATCGTCGCGCCGGGGCTGGCGCTCGTGCCGCACGCCGCCGAGGTCGCGTCGATCTTCGAGGTGCCGCTCGATTTCCTTCTCGACCCTGCCAACCATCAACTGCGGTCGAGCGAGTGGCAGGGGCGGGTACGATCGTATTACGTCATCGCGTGGGAGACGCACGAGATCTGGGGGGCGACGGCGGCGATCGTCGTCAACCTCGCACGGCGGCTGGCGTGACCGCGCGGTTGCCCGAGAAATTGCCGCGTCCTGCCTGGCTCGACACACCCGGCGGCGCGCGGCTGGTTGCGGCGCTCGACATCGCGGGCGGCGCGACAAAGCTGGTCGGCGGGGCGGTGCGCGACGGGTTGCTCGGGCGCGTTGTCAGCGACATCGACCTCGCGACGCGCTTCCCGCCCGCCGAAACGGTCGCGCGGCTGACCGCCGCCGGAATCAAGGCCGTCCCGACCGGCATCGCGCACGGCACGGTCACAGCGGTCGCCGACGGCATCGTTGCCGAGGTGACGACACTCCGCCGCGACGTCGCCACCGACGGACGCCACGCGACGGTCGCCTTCACCGACGACTGGCGCGCCGACGCCGCCCGCCGCGATTTTACGATCAACGCGATGTACGCCGACCCGTTGACCAGCGTCGTCGACGATTATTTTGGCGGGCTGGCCGACCTTGCCGCGCACCGCGTGCGGTTCATCGGCGAACCGCTCGAACGCATCGCCGAGGATCACTTGCGCATCCTGCGTTTCTTCCGCTTCCACGCGCGCTTCGGCGCCGGCGGACCCGACGCAGCGGGGCTCGCCGCATGCGTCGCCCGTGCCAACGACCTGACGACGTTGTCGCGTGAGCGGGTACGTGACGAAATCCTCAAGTTATTGGCCGTCGCCGAGCCCGTACCGACGGTCAAAGTGATGGCGGATCACGGAATTTTTGCCCCCATCATGCCCGAGATCGCCGGTGCCGCCGTGGACGCCCTGAACCGGGTGTGTGTCATGGAGATCGACGCGGGTATTCCCGCCAACTCACTTCGTCGCCTCGCTGCGCTATTCCCGCCCGAGGCAACCGTTCTCGACGCCGTCGCGCTGCGACTTCGCCTGTCGAATGCCGATCGCAAGCGCTTTGTCCTGACCGCCGCCCGGGCGGAGTCGCTCGCCGAGATGGCGTATCGCGACGGGATCGACAGCGCGATCGACCGGGGATTGTTGCGCGGCGACAGGGGCTTGACGGAATTCGCTGCGACATGGCGGAAGCCGGTCTTCGCGCTGTCGGGGCGCGACGTGATCGCGCGCGGCATTGCTCCCGGCCCCGAGGTTAGCCGAATTTTGGACGATGCCGAGCGCGCGTGGATCGCGGCGGGCTTTCCCACCGACGCGACGCAACTCCTCGACCAAGCCCTTAACTGAAGCGGTTATCGCGCGGAAAACCCTGCGGCGGCATCCGCCCCGTCCCCCCGCGTGGCCCGACCCACGGCCCGACATCGGCCTCGGTTCGCGTCCGTCCCGTCGCCCCGCCCATCGCCCATGACAGGCCGTCGGCGCGGCGGAAGGGCAGGGCGTCGGCAAGCCCGCCATCCTTGTGCTTCTGCAACGCGACGCCCTGCCCGCGCGCCATCACCGGCACCTCGGCAAGCGGGATCAGCAGCAGCTTGCGGTTGTCGCCGAGCAGCGCGAGAAAGTCACTGCTTTCGGCCAATGGCTTGATAAGTTTGAGCATCGCTCCGGTGCGCGGGGTCATCACCTGTCGCCCCTTGCGCGTCTCGGCGAGGAGTTCGTCGCCGTCGACCGCGAACCCACGTCCGTCGCTTGCGGCAAGCAGGTAGCGCGTGGCCGGCCGATGCGCGAACACCGCGACGATCGCCGCCGCGCCGTCGAGGTCAATCATCAGCCGCACCGGCTCGCCGAAACCGCGTCCGCCGGGCAGGCGGTCGGCGGGCAGGGTGTAGAACCGCCCCGTTGCCGCCGCGACGACGATACGGTCGGTCGTCTGCGCGTGGAAGGCGAAGGCAGGGCCGTCGCCCTCCTTGAACTTGGTCGTATCGCCGGTGCCAAGGTCGGCATGGCCCTTGAGCGCGCGGATCCACCCCTTCGCCGACACGATAACCGTCCGCGGCTCGCGGTCGATCATTGCTTCGAGCGGGATCATTGTCACCGTCGGCGCGGTCCCGATCTCGGTCCGCCGCGCCCCCAGCGGCGTCTCGGGGCCGTAGCGAAGGCGCAGCTTGCCAAGGTCGTCATGCAACCGACGGCGCTGCGCCGACGGGGAATCGAGCAGCGCCCGCAGCTTCTTCGCTTCCGCCGACAGCGCCTTGTGTTCCTTGGTGATCTCGATTTCTTCGAGGCGCCGCAGCGCGCGTAGGCGGAGGTTGAGGATCGCCTCGGCCTGGCGGTCGTTGAGGTCGAAGCGGGCGATCAACTCAGCCTTCGGTTCATCCTCCTCACGGATGATGCGGATGACCTCGTCGATCGACAGAAACGCCTTGAGATAGCCGTCAAGCAGTTCGAGCCGGTCGTCGATCTTGCCAAGACGGAACCCCGTCCGCCGCGCCGCAACCTCGATCTGATGGTCGATATATGCCTGGAGCACCTCGGTCAGCGGCATGACGCGCGGGACATGGTCGCGGTCGAGGACATTGAGGTTGAGCGGAAAGCGCGTCTCGAGGTCGGTCAGACGGAACAGGCTTTCCATCAGCACCGCGGCGTCGACGGTGCGCGCGCGCGGTTCGAGGATCAACCGGATCGCGGTGTCGGACTCGTCGCGGACGTCGGCAAGAATCGGCAGTTTTTTATCGTTGATAAGGGTCGCAATGTCCTCGATCACTGTGCCCTTCTGAACCTGATAGGGGATTTCGGTGACAGCGATCTGCCACATCCCATTGGCCAGCTTCTCCTCGGTCCAACGCGCGCGAAGGCGGAAACTGCCGCGCCCGGTGGCGTAAGCGGAACGCAGTGCGCTCGCCGGTTCGACGACGACCCCGCCGGTCGGGAAGTCGGGGCCGGTGATGCACTGCATCAGCGTATCGACCGAAGCCGCTGGATCATCGAGCAGCGCGATCGCGGCGTCGGCGATTTCGGCAACATTATGCGGCGGGATCGACGTCGCCATGCCAACCGCGATGCCGCTCGCGCCGTTGGCGAGCAGGTTGGGGAAGGCGGCGGGGAAGACCTCGGGCTCCTCCTCTTCGTCGTTGTACGTCTTGCGGAAGGCAACGCTGTCTTCGTCGAGGCCGTCCATCAGGTCGGCGGCGGCGGTCGTCAGCCGCGCTTCGGTGTAGCGCATCGCGGCGGCGTTATCGCCGTCGATGTTGCCGAAATTGCCCTGCCCGTCGATGAGCGGGTAACGCAATGCGAACGACTGGCTCAGGCGGACTAGCGCGTCATAAATCGAGGCGTCGCCGTGGGGGTGGTACTTGCCCATGACGTCGCCGACGATCCGTGCGCATTTCTTGTAGCCGGTCGCCGGATCGAGCTTGAGCAGGCGCATTCCCCACAGGATGCGGCGGTGGACCGGCTTCAGCCCGTCGCGGACGTCGGGGAGCGACCGCGCGGTGATCGTCGACAGCGCATAGACAAGATAGCGTTCGGACAGCGCGTCGGCGAACGGCGTGTCGAGAATGCGGGGATCGTCGATGGTATCGGGCATCGCGCGGCGTTAGCCTATGGCGTGCGGCGACGCTAGGCGAGGGGGCTAGGCAAGCGCTGTCACAGGAACCAGCCCTGTGCGGCGAGCGACAGGCGCATCGCCCGGCTGACGGGGGCGGCGATGTCGGTGGCAAGGCACAGCGTCGTTCGTCCGCCGATGCTGCTGCTGCCCTCGACGGCGTGGCGCGCGACCCACGACCGATGCACGCGCGCCGGGAAGCGCGTCGAGCAAGGCGACGGCGTCGATTATCCGCATCAGGATGATGTCGTGGCCAAGGTCGGTGTGGACGCGAAGATAATGGTCCTCCGCATCGAGCGCGATCAGCCGCCCGGTGCCGAGGCGCGGCGGCAGGCGTTCGGCAAGGCCCGACGGCATCCTGCCAACGACAAGTGAAGCGAGGTCCAATTCGGGCGCGGTGCGACAGATAATTGATCGTTGTCAGGATCAGGCTGAACATCAGGACGCCGCCGCCGAACGCGACGACCGTTGCCGGGGTCAGCGCGCCGATGCCAAACGTCAACATACTTGCGACGATGATAACGCCACTGAGCCCGGCGATGAAGGGGGGCAGCAACCAACCAGCGGCATGACGTCACCGGGGCACTGCATGGATACACGCCATCGGCGCGGCACTTGGTGATCGTCCTCCAGCCGTGGCTTCAGGACCATATGGCGCTGCCGTTCGTCGAGAGCCTGAGCTGGAAGCCGGAACTGGGGAGCAAGGTCCTCGTCCTCGACAAGGCCGACCTGACCAAGCGCCGCAGCTACGAACTGCCGCCATTCTCCGCCTTCCATTTCGGCGACGCATGGGAAGAAAGCGACGGCACGATCCGCTTCGACGGCTGCTTCGAGGCCGACCCGAGCTTTGGCCGCGACGCCGCGCGCGCGCTGATCGACGGGCGCTTCGTGGCGGTGCCGTCGCCGCGCATGACGATGGTCGCGCTCCGCCCCGATGGCCGCGCCGATATGCACGCCGCCGGGATCGACGCCGAATTCCCGCGCAGCGACCCGCGCATCGCCGGGCTACCGCGCAGCCGGACGGTCCATGCCGGCGGCTATATCCCCGGTCGCCCGTTCGCGGCGCGGGTCGGCGTGTGGGACTGGCGGACGGGGACGAACGACGCCCACGATTTCGGCGCGCGACATCTGGTCGAGGAGTTCGTGCCGGTGACGGCGGGCAAGCGCGAATTGATCATGGGCACGACGGTCAACCTCGACACGCGCCGCACCGAGTTCCACGTGTTCGACGCGCACCACGTCGCCGCTGGCCCGGTCGTCAGCTGGAGCGCCGACACCGCGCTGCCAGTCAGCTTCCACGGCAACTGGGTGTGAGCATGACCGCAAGGCCGGACAGCGCCGACCTGCCTCTTTAGCCCGGATTATTCACTGGACGGGCCATTCCCAGTTGGCGAGCGTAGCTTAACTTGCTGATTTGGTGTAGAGAAAGGTTGTTGACGCCACTCTCG
>JAYTXW010000111.1:0-6580 GCA_043742745.1 Sphingomonadaceae bacterium | reverse complement strand
CGTCAGATCATCCACGATCCGCCGACGGAGGTGACGGCTGGCAGTGCGAGCCAGTCGGGGGCGGTTGCTTGGGTGATGCCGCCGGTGGGGCAGAACCGGGCGCGGGCGAACGGGGCGCTGAGCGCTTTTAGTGCGGTGATGCCGCCGCTGGCGAGGGCGGGGAAGAACTTGAACCGGTCGAGGCCGAGGTCGAGGCCGCGCATGATGTCGGCGGCGGTGGCGATGCCGGGGAGGAAGGCGATACCGCGCTCGATCGCGGCGCGGGCGAGCGCGTCGGTCAGTCCCGGCGAGACGATGAACCGCGCGCCGGCCGCCAGCGCCGCGTCGAGGTCGCGTTCGTTGAGCACGGTCCCGGCACCGACGACCGCACCCTCGACCGACGCCATCGCCGCGATCGCGTCGAGCGCGGCGGGAGTTCTGAGCGTCACTTCGAGCGCGCGATGCCCCGCCGCGACCAGCCGCGCGGCGAGCGCGACCGCGTCGCGGGCGTCGTCGATGACGATGACCGGGATGACGGGGGCGAGCCGCATCACGGCGTCGATGGTCAATGCCGGGGTCATGCATGCTCCTGCGCGAACGCCGCCGCGGCCCCGAACAGACCGGGCTGGGGGTGGGTGAGGATGCGCACCGGGATCGCCGCCATCAGGCCCTCGAACCGCCCCTTGGCGACGAAGCGCTGGGCGAACCCCGACCGCGGCAGATGGCCTGCCAGCCGCAGCCCGATTCCCCCGGCGATCACGACCCCGCCGAACCCGCCGTGCGTCAGCGCGATGTCGCCCGCGACCGCGCCGAGCGCAAGGCAGAACCGGTCGAGCGCGGCGGCGGCGAGCGGGTCGTCGCCGGCGAGCGCCGCACTCCACAGCGCCGGGGCGTCGATGTCGCGGATCGCGCGCCCCTCGATCGCCGCGAGCGTCGCGTAGAGATCGGCGAGGCCGGGTCCGGCGACGACGCGCTCGACCGAGACACGGCGGAAGCGCGCGCGCAGGCGGGCGAGGAGCTGGTCCTCGATCGCGTCGAGCGGCGCGAAGTCGGCATGCCCGCCTTCGGTGGCGACGACGCGGTAGCTGCCGTGGCCGCGGATCAGTTGCGCGACGCCGAGGCCGGTGCCGGGGCCGGCGATGCTGACGACCCCGGTGGCGGGCAGGTCGCGGTCGGGGCCGCACAGATGGCGCAGCGCTGCCGCGTCGACGCCGGCGACGGCATGGCCGACCGCGGTGAAGTCGTTGCACAACGTCAGCCGGTCGAGCCCGAGCTGGCGTCCGAGTTCGCCCGGCCGGATCACCCACGGGTTGTTGGTCAGCTTGAGCGTGTCGCCGCCGGTGGGGCAGGCGACGGCGATCGCCGCGGCGCGCGGCAGCGCGCGGTCGAGCGTTGCGGCGAACGCCTGCCATGCGGTCGCGAGGCTGGCGTGCGCCGCGGCCTTGGTCACGGTCTCGGGGCCGAGCGCGACGACGCGCCCGCCGGCCACCGTGGCGATGGCGAACCGCGCGTGGGTGCCGCCGATGTCGGCGACGACGATTTCGGTCGGCGACGGGTCCATTACAACCCTGCCGCGACGAGCATCGCCGACGCCCCGCGTTCGGCGTCGTCGGCGGTGAGCCGCATCAGCGCGAACAGCTCGCGTCCGGTGCCGGGGACGAACGGCGGGGCCGGTGCCGGGTCGCGGCTCGCCAGATCGGCGGCGACGTCGAGCGTCCCCGTCACCCCGCACAGGCGGACGATGTCGCCGTCGCGGACCCGCGCCAGCGGCCCGCCGACCGCTGCCTCGGGGCTGACGTGGATCGCGGCGGGAACCTTGCCGCTCGCCCCCGACATCCGCCCGTCGGTGACCAGCGCGACGCGAAAGCCGCGGTCCTGGAGGACGCCGAGCGACGGTGTCAGCTTGTGGAGCTCGGGCATGCCGTTGGCGCGCGGTCCCTGGAAGCGGACGACGACGACGACGTCGCGGTCGAGGGTGCCCGCCTTGAACGCGGCGACGACCGCGTCCTGATCGCTGAACACCGCCGCCGGCGCTTCGATCGTCCAGCGTTCGGGCGCGACCGCGCTGGTCTTGAACGTCGCCCGCCCGAGGTTGCCGGTGACCAGCCGCATGCCGCCGTCGGGGGCGAAGGGTTCGCTCGCGCCGCGCAGGATGACCGGATCGCGCGGGCGGACCGGCGGATCGGCGTAGGCGAGCGCCTCGCCCCCCTCCCCGCCGTCGAGGACCGGCGTTCTTGCATAATCGGCGAGGCCGGTCCCGGCGACGGTCAGGATATCGCCGTGGAGCAACCCCGCGTCGAGCAGGGTGCGGATGGTGAACGCCATGCCGCCCGCCGCCTCGAAGCGGTTCACGTCGCCGTCGCCGTTCGGATAGATCCGCGCGATCAGCGGCACCGCCGCCGACAGCGCGTCGAGATCCTCCCAGTCGATGACGATCCCCGCCGCGCGCGCGATCGCGGGCAGATGGATCGCATGGTTGGTCGAGCCGCCGGTGGCGAGCAGCCCGACCGCGGCGTTGACGATCGCGCGTTCGTCGACGCACCCGCCCAAGGGTCTGTAATCGTTGCCGCCATGCCCGATCGCGGCGAGCCGGTGGACCGCGGCGCGGGTCAGTTCCTGCCGCAGCTTCGTCCCCGGGTTGACGAACGCCGCGCCGGGCATGTGCAGCCCCATCACCTCCATCATCATCTGGTTCGAGTTCGCCGTGCCGTAGAAGGTGCAGGTTCCCGGCGAGTGGTAGCTCGCCGCCTCGGCGTCGAGCAGCTCGGCCTTGCTCGCCTTGCCCTCGGCGAACAGCTGGCGGACGCGCGCCTTTTCCTTGTTCGGCAGCCCCGACGGCATCGGTCCGGCGGGGATCAGGATCGCCGGCAGATGACCGAACCGAAGCGCGCCGATCAGCAGGCCGGGGACGATCTTGTCGCAGATGCCGAGCAGCGCCAGCCCCTCGAACATGCCGTGGCTCAAGGCGATCGCGGTCGACAAGGCGATGGCATCGCGGCTGAACAGCGACAGCTCCATCCCCGGCTGGCCCTGCGTGACGCCGTCGCACATCGCAGGCACGCCGCCTGCGACCTGCGCGGTGACCCCGGCCTCGCGGGCGAACAGCTTGATCGCCTCGGGATAGCGCGCGTACGGCTGATGCGCCGACAGCATGTCGTTGTACGCGGTGACGATGCCGAGGTTCATTGCCCGCCCCTGCCGGATCGCCGCCTTGTCGCCCTCGCTCGCCGCGAAGCCGTGCGCGAGGTTGCCGCAGCTGAGCACCTCGCGGCGCAGGCCGGTGCCGGATTCACGAGCGATCTGCGCGAGATAGGCGGCGCGGCCGGGACGGCTGCGGTCGATGACGCGGTCGGTCACCGCGGCGATGGCGGGGTGGAGGGTCATGCCTCGCTCCAGTACGCCGTTACCGGGGTCAGGCGCAGCAGCCGCGCGATCGGCAGGTCGTTTTCACCCGCCGCCGCCGCTTCGAGCAGCGCCCGCTTGGCATTTCCGCGAATGACGACAATGACCTGGGCCGCATTCGCCAGCGCCGCCAGCGTCATCGTCAACCGCGAAAACGGCGCTTCGGGGGGCAGCGGATCGGGGGTCACGGCGATGATTTCGGGGGGGGCATCGGGGTCGGGATCGGTGTTCGGGAACAGCGAGGCGACGTGGCCGTCGCTCCCCATGCCGGCCCAGACGAGGTCGAAGCGCCCCCGCACCAGTCCCCGCACCACTCCGCACGTCAGCGGCGCAACGACCGCGCCGCGCGCGCCGAACGCCCGCACCAGCGTTCCGTAATTGCTCGCGGGATGATCTGCCGCGACGTCGCGCTCGTCGGTCGGCAGCAGCGTCGCGGTCGACCACGGCAGGTCGCGCGCGGCGAGGTCGGCGAACAC
This sequence comes from Sphingomonadaceae bacterium, assembly GCA_043742745.1. Lineage (GTDB taxonomy): Bacteria > Pseudomonadota > Alphaproteobacteria > Sphingomonadales > Sphingomonadaceae > Polymorphobacter_B. The sequence continues at coordinate 2,723 of JAYTXW010000111.1, read as the reverse complement.
CCGCCCCGGCGTCGTCCCCCCCGGCAGCGCCAGCGTCTTCGCCCCCGGCCCCGCCACCACCGCCGCGACGGCATCGGCGACCGCGGCGTCGCTGCCGTTCCCCGCCCAGCGCAGTGCGGGCAAGCCCCGGCGCCGCTCAGTCATGCCAGCTGACCCCGTCGCGCTCGGCGAGGCCGATCGCCGCCGACGGTCCCCACGTCCCCGCGCCGTACGGCCGCGGCACCATCCCCGTCTTCGCCCAGCCGTCGCGGATCGCGTCGATCCACGTCCATTGCGCCTCGACCTCGTCGCGCCGGACGAACAAGGTCGGGTCGCCCGCGATCAGGTCGAGCAGCAGGCGCTCGTAGGCGATCCGCCGCCGGACGTCGGCAAAGGCGTTCGCCAGCCCGATGTCGAGCGGCACCTCGCGCAGGTGGAGCCCGTCGCGGTCGAGCCCCGGTGCCTTCGCCATCATCGTCAGCCGGATATTCTCGTGCGGCTGGAGCCGGATGACGAGCCGGTTCGCCTTCAAATCCCCCGTCGCCGGCATGGCGGAAAAGATCGAGTGCGGCACCGGCTTGAACTGGATCGTGATCTCCGACTGGCGCGCCGCCAGCCGCTTGCCGGTGCGCAGGTAGAACGGCACCCCCTGCCACCGCCAGTTGTCGATATGCGCCTTCAGCGCGACGAAGGTCTCGGTCCCCGACGCGCGCCCGAGTTCGTCGGCATAGCCCGCGACCGGCTGGCCCCCCGCGGCCCCCGCGCCGTATTGCCCGGTGACGCTGCACCCCTCGACCGTCCGCCGGTCGATCGGGCGCAGCGAGCGCAGCACCTTGACCTTCTCGTCGCGGACGCTCGCCGCATCGAAGCGCGCCGGCGGCTCCATCGCCACCAGCGCGACCAGTTGCAGCATGTGGTTCTGGACCATGTCGCGAAGCGCGCCCATGCCGTCGTAATAATCGCCGCGGCGCTCGAGCCCGACGGTTTCCGATACGGTGATCTGGACATGATCGATCCCGCCCGCGTTCCACAGCGGCTCGAACAATATGTTGCCGAACCTGAGCGCGATCAAATTCTGCACCGTCTCCTTGCCGAGATAATGGTCGATGCGGAAGGTCTGCGCCTCGGTGAACGCCGCGCGCACCGCATCGTTGATCGCGCACGACGAGGCGAGGTCGTGGCCGAGCGGCTTTTCGAGCGCGAGGCGGGTGGTCGGGCGGGCGAGGCCGCTCGCGACCAGTCCGGCGATCGTCGCGCCGAACAGCGACGGCGCGGTCGACAGAAAGATCGACACGCCGGGGTCATCCCCGACCGCATCCGCCAGCGGGCCGAACCCCGCGGTGTCGCTCGCGTCGAGCGCGACATAGGCGAAGCGGTCGAGAAAGCGCGCCACCGCCGCCGGAACCCGCCGCTCGGCGTCGATCGTCGCGTCGAGCGCCGCCGCGACCGTCGCCCGATACCCCGCGGTGTCGAGCCCGCTGCGCGCCGTCGCGACGATCCGCATGCCCCGCGGCAACAGCCCGTCTGCGTCCAGCCCATACAACGACGGCAGCAGCATCCGATGCGCAAGATCCCCCGTCGCACCAAAAAGAAGAAGCGCCGCCAGTGCCGGTCCCCTATCCGCTCGCCAGCGCCGCCGCGCCAAGCGCAACCGCACCAAGCGGCCCGGCGTCGTCGCCCAGCCCCGCGGGCACGATGCACCGGGTTAACGCCGCAGCGTCATAGCCGGGAAGATAGCTGCCGAGCAACGCGCCGGTCCGCACCACGGCCTGCGACACGAGTTCCGGGCGCTTGGCACCGACGCCGCCGCCGATGACGATCCGCTGCGGGGCGAGCGTCAGGACCAGCATCGCCAGCGCCTCGGCGAGTTCGGCGGCGGCGTTCGCCCAGACCGGATGATCGCCGGGGATCGCATCGCCCGCGAGTCCCGTCCGCGCGGCGAGCGCGGGTCCGGCGATCAGTCCTTCAAGGCAGTCGCCGTGGAACCGGCAGGCTCCGGCGAAGGTGTCGCCCGGAACCCGGCGGACGCGCACGTGGCCGAACTCGGGATGGCCCGCGCCGTGGACGATCCGCCCCCCGGCGACGATCCCCGCCCCGACGCCGGTGCCGATCGTCAGATAGACGTGGTCGCTGCACCCCTGCGCCGCGCCCCATTGTCCCTCGGCAAGCGCCGCCCCGGCGACGTCGGTGTCGAAGCCGATGGGGACGGCGAGCGACCGCGCGAACGCGCCGCGGACGTCGGTGTGCGACCAGTCCGGCTTGGTAGTGACGGTGATATGGCCGAACGCCGGAGCGGCAGGGTCGAGCGCGAGCGGGCCGAAGCTGGCGATGCCGATGGCGTCGAGCGGGGCCGCCGCGTGCCACGCCGCAACGCGCGCGGCGAGCGCGGCGAGCGTCGCTTCGGGGCGGGTCGTCGGCACCTGGAGCCGCTCGACGATCGTGCCGCGGCGGGAAAGTACCGCGATGCTCTTGGTTCCGCCCAGCTCGATCCCGGCGATCACGCGAGGACCGCGCGGTCGCCGTCGAGGCGGAGGCGAAGGTCGGGTGCGGGGGTGCCGCCGAAGTGCCGCCGCGCGGCGCGAGGCCCCGGCGGAATCGCGGCGACGCCGGCGAAATCGACGAAGCTGAGAACCGACAGATCGTGTTGCACCAGCCAGCTATACGCCTGATGCGGAAACGCGGCAGGGTTGGCGACGACGAGCCCCGAACCGTTGAGCGGCCGCCACGGTCCGGCGAACGCCTCG
>JAYTXW010000110.1:0-12630 GCA_043742745.1 Sphingomonadaceae bacterium | reverse complement strand
GGTCGATCGCGCTGAAATGGCCCGCCGCAGCGCCGCCTCGGCGAATTTCTTGGCATCCGCAGCGTTCGCGGCGATGGCGAGGTCGCGCCGTTCGATCCGGCTCGCGGGCGTCCGCCGGGTCGCTGCCTGAACGCCGGTCTGATAGTCGCGTGCGGTGTCGCCGTATGACAGCCAGATGGCATCGGGCACGACGGCCTCGGCCCCGCGCCCCTCGTGACGTTGCGCAATAACCACCGCACGGTCGGTGGCCCCGAGGTCGGCGACGGCAAGCGGGGCAGCGGCGCGGCCAACGCCCGCGCGAAGAACGGAGCCATCATCGCCCAACGTGAGGTCGGCGATTGTCCCAAGAGTCGTCAAGCCCTCGCGGATTGATCCGGCCTGCGCCGCCGCGAAGCCGGCAACGGTCGGGAACGTTCCCTGCGTCGCGAGCAAGCCACCGCCCAGATCGACGGCGATCGTATCGATCGCGATCGGCGCATCATCAGCGATCACTTCGAACGTCAGGTTGGGGATGCGATTACCATAATCGGCCAGCGGCAGGTCTTCGAAGACGACATAGGCACGGCCGCGATACGCCGGTGCGGTCGACACACCTTCGGCGGCGGCAATCAAGGCGTCGATTTGCTGCCCCTCGTTGCCGTAGTAGGTGCGGATTGTTGCGGGAAAGTTGAGAGCGCCATTGCTGGCGCGCAGCACTTTGCCGTCAGCCCAAATGCGATCGATACGGACGATCGTGCGCGCAGAGACGATCACGGCGAATGACGACGAATAGCTATAACTATTGGTCGCCGGACCCGATTTGCCGCCGCCGCTTCGCTTGCGCGATTCCTTGATACCGGTGGTCCAGACGAGATTGCCGGGGACGCGCATCCGGCCGTACAGCCGCGGCAAAGGTTCACCATATGCCGCGCTCTGCACCGCAAGGTTCGCGACCCGCGCGCCGTCGCGCGTCGCGCCGCCGAACAATTTTCGGTCGATCGTCCCGCCGATCAGCGATCCGACAAGCCCGCCGATCGGGCCGCCAATGGCGCGCCCGATCGTACCCAGAACCAGCGTTGCCATTATTTACTCCCTGTCCGGAAATCGCCACGCGGCGATGAGCAGCCACACCGGGTCGAACGGTCCTTCCACGACGCGGCCGAGGCCGGCATGGGCGTGGACAACGCCACTCGGCACGACCACTGCGAGGTGACGGCGGCCCGCACCGGGCGCGACCACGAGCAGGTCACCGGGCAGCGGCGCGACCACGCGGGTCCCGACAAGCGCGGCGATAGCGGTATCGAGCCGGGCCTCGTGATCGCCACCGAGTGTATAGGGCGGCACACTGACCCGGCACCCCGCCGCCTCGGCAGCGATCAAAGCGACGCCGACACAGTCGAGCGCGATGCCGACGGACCGCCCCTGGAGCCGGAACCGCGTGCCAACGGCGGCGCGAACCGCCGCCACGATCGCGACGTGCCGCGTGTGCATCGTCACAAACCGGGAAAGCGGGTGAGAACGTCACCGCCAGGAACGTGCGGCTCACCACGAAAATTGGCGGCGTTGGCAAAGCGCGTGCTGCACGTCACCAGCCGCCGGTCGCACCCTTCGCGCATTTCGATCCGGTCGCCGGTGGCGGGAGCAAAAGGCAGCGCCTCGATCAGAACCAGCGTTCGGCCGTCAACCGACGTAATGCGCGCGTCGAGCCCCGCGTTCCCACCGTTGCGGCAGCGGACGCGCCCGTCGACGAAGCGGTCGTCGGGAACCACGCCCGTGACCACAACGCGGTCGCGCGTCGACCCGGCTGCGACCGTGGCGAACGTCGTTAACGGCGCAAGGTCGACGCGGCAGCGGCGGTCGCCAAGCTCGGCGCGGCAGGTCGGCGTGCAGGTTTCGATTGCGATCGCATCGAGCGCCGCCGTAGGCCCGCGCACCGTCGCCACGAAGCTGCCACCCCCGACCCCGAGGTCGCGGCTGACGGCTCCCAGCGTGCCGCGCGCGACGGGTAAGGTTCCCGCCGTCGGCATCGCCCAGTCGACCATGAACACGTCGAGCCGGGCGCCGTCGAAGCGCCCTGCCGCAAGGTCGCGGTCGGTCATCGCCCCGGCGCTCAGCGCCCCGGCGAATTCCATCGTTGCAACTTCGAGGCCGAGCCCCGCGCTAATCGCCGACGGCGTCATTCCCGGCGACGCCTCGTACCGCAGTCCAGCGACGGTCAACGGCGCATCGTGGCTGGTGAAGCCGAGGACGACGCCGTCGCTGCGCGCGACCCGCCAGCACAGGGCGATGGTTGTTGCCTCGGGCGCAAGGCGTTCGACGAAAGTCATCTCACGCCTCCCGCAGTTTGATCAGGGGGATCGAGGCAATGTCGCCCGACCGCCAGCCACCCGCGCCGACGTCGATCCGGTCGGTATCGAAGCGAACGGGGACGTCGAAGACGAAACCGGCGGTAACTATCGCCCCCGCCGCAGGCGCGACGCCGAAATCGATCGTGCCGAGGACACCGGGCACCCATGCCGTCGTCGTGACGCCGTTGACGGCGGCGACGATCGACCCCGCCCGGGGACGGGTGATCCGTCGCGCATAAGGTTCGGCGTCGGCACCGTAATATTTGACGAGGGCGAAGCGCGTCATGACGCCGTCACCAATACCGAGGCGCTGGTCGGTGGCCGTCACGGCGGCGCCGTCGTCGCGGGAGGCATGATCCAATGGGTCGGTGAAGCGGGAGCCGTTAGCTCGCCCACGTCGAGCGCGGAAGAAGGCAAGGAGCGTCCGCAATTCATCCTCGGAGCGAATGCCGACGCCGGCATCGAAGCGCAGCCGCGCATCGGTCGACCCGGCGTTGCGCTGCTCATAGCCCGAACTCGACGTCGAGATCTGGGTCGCGAATTCGGGGCCGCCACTGGCTCGCAGCCCGATGGCGAGAGGGAACGCGACGTCGTGAAAGGCGGGCACCGGCGCATCTCCGGTAATTTCAAAGGCAACGAAGCCGTCGCGGGCGACCTGCGGCCACGCCCAGACAAAGGTTTCGGCGGTGCCGCGCGCCAGCGACGCCGCCGCCGCGTCGGCGATGAGCGGCCACTCGAGCGTCCGGCTTTCGGGGCGCAGGACAAACCCCGCGAAATAATGTTGACGCGATGGTGAATAGCCAAGGCGATTGGTAATCGCGGAGAGCGCCGCTGCCTGCCCGGCGATGTTGCCGCTCGTGACGAAGTCATAATCTTCGAGCTGGAGGACGTCGAACGCCGGGGATGCCCATGCGGCAGGCAGGTTGGCGCGCTGCAGATCGGGCGTGGCCGACGCCAGCACCTGCGGCGCATAGAAAAGCAAATAAGTCGTCGTGGTTGGAAACGTCGCCAGCACGGCGTCGCGCAGGGCCAATGTCGCCGCCCCGAGTTTCGTCCCAAGCCAGTCGAGATACGCCCGCTGGGCCGACGGTAACGCCCCGCGCAAATCGGTCAGCGGCGGCGGAACCGCCCGGCCCGTCTCGGCGACATAGGCGGCGATCGTCGCGGCATCGTAGAAACAGGGTCGCCCGTCGGCCCCAACCCACCACCACGGCTCGCCGACCTGATAATGCGGTGCCAGTCCGGCAGCCGTCGCGACGCCGACAAACGCGCGGGCGACGTCGTGCAGCCACGCCATCGCCGCACCGTTCGTCGGCGACAGAAGCGTCGATGGCGGTGACCATCCGGTCAGCGCCAGCGCGCCCGCTGCATCGCGCTGCGCCCATGTCGCCGGAGCGTGTTGCGCGAACAACTCGAACGATTGCGACACGATTACCGAAAACGCCGATGCGGCAGCCTCCGCGAAAAAGCTGCGGTGCCACGCGGCGGCGGCGACATTGAGCAGGCGCGCGGGATCGACTTCGTACGCCGCTCCCGTCCAGCGCAGCTGGAAGAAGTGGCTCATCCCAACATAATGGTTGATCGACCCTGAATACGGTTGCCGGCCTCGAGGTGGCGCACGTTAGCGCCCAGGCCCTCGCCGTCCCCGAACCGTCGACGTGGGTGCTGCTGACGGCGGGCTTCGGGTTGACCGGCACGCTCACGCGACGGCGGGCGGCAAGAACCGGCCCGAATGTCCCGCGCAAGCTCGAACTCTCCGCATAATGTCGGCGTCCCTATCGACTTAAGGAGCTTGGTCGCCGGGGAGAGCCCTCACCGCAGCAAATAGAAATCCGCCAGTCGGTCGAGGGCGAGGAGCAGCACCACTTTTCCTGCCCGCGCGGGCCAGCCGAGCGCGCGTTCGGCGGTTTCCAGCCCCTCGCCGTTGCACACCACCCGCCACAAGATATCGTCGAGGCCGCTGCCGACCGCCGCCGTTGCCGCCGCGAAACGCGCTTTCGCCGCGATCTGCGCCGTCGTCGGATCGACGTCTTCGGGGGCGCCGCGGGCGCCGCGCGCCGCCGGCCCCGCGTCCCACGCCATCGTGATGCGCGGGCCAAGCTGGGCGCGGGTGAAGTCGGCGCGCAGCCGCTCGCCCGCCTCGAACTGCCGCGCGCTCACCATCCCGCGCCGGACGAGCCAGCCGAGCGGCGATTCGTGGAGGTTGACGGTGACGCGGGCGCGGTCGACGACCGCCGACGGCGGCTGGCATACCTCGGCAAAGGCGCGGTTGGGACCGGCGGCGGGGACCGCCGACGACGGCCGTGTCGCCCGGGCGGTCGACGTGGCGGACTTCGCGGATTTCGGGGCGGCGCGGTGGGCGGCTTTGGGCATCGATCGGCTCCTCGTGTCCGAATCGGGGCGACTCGGGACGAAAGGTCTTGCCACAAGCGTTCGTCTGTAGGACAGGGGAAACCGAAGCGGTTCAAATCCTACAGGAGACGCCCCCGTGATCACCCGTATCCGCGAGGTTCGCAAGGCCAAGCGCATGACGCTGCACGAGGTTGCCGCCGCGTGCGTCCCGCCGACGACGGCGCAGACGATCGGTCGGCTTGAAACTGGAATGCGAACCGTTTCAGTCGGTTGGCTCAACCGGATCGGCGTCGCGTTGGGCGTCACCGCCGCCGACCTCGTCAGTCTGCCCGACCGCATCGACGTCACCGTCGCCGCCGTGTTGGGCTCCGAAGGCGCCGCCGCCCCGAAACGCCCAACCGCGCTCCTGCCACCGATGCCCGAAGGCGAAGTCGTTGGAATGTTGGTCGAAACCGCGCAGGGCGATTATCGCAGCGGCGACGCGGTGTGGCTCACCCGGCTCGAACCCAAGGCGTTCTCGACCGCGCTCAACCGCGACATCCTCGTCCCGCGCCCCGCCGGACGCTTTGCCTTTGGGCGGCTCGTCGGGGTCGACGGCAAAAAGTTGCAGGTTCTCCCGCTCGAACCCGGCGCCCGCCAACTCGTCATCGCCGACGCCGCGTGGATCGGCGTCGTCAAGGCGCTGATGCGCGCGTTGTAGGACGTTTTCCCGGGCGCCAGCGGGCGAGTCCGCGCCGGGGCCGCGTGGCGGCGGCCCCCCGGTCCGCGGCGGGCCGGGGTGGACTTCGTGAGGGACCACGCGCATTTAACCGCAATGGCAACCGCCGCCTTGTCCCCCGCGCCACTGGTCGACCCGTTCGGGCGCGTCATCGATTACTTGCGCGTTTCTGTCACCGACCGCTGCGACTTCCGCTGCGTCTATTGTATGCCCGAGGCGATGACCTTCCTGCCGCGTGAGCAGGTCCTCAGCCTCGAGGAGATCGACCGCCTCGCCTCCGCCTTCGTCGCGCGCGGCACGCGCAAATTGCGCCTGACCGGCGGCGAACCCCTCGTCCGGCGCGGCGTGATCGACCTCGTCCGCTCGCTGTCGCGCCACCTTGGCCACGGTCTCGACGAGCTGACCATGACGACCAACGGATCGCAATTAGCTCGCTTCGCCAATGACTTGTTTGCCAACGGGGTGCGCCGGATCAACGTCAGCCTCGATACGCTCGACGCGCAAAAATTCGCCCGCATCACCCGCTGGGGCAAGCTCGACCAGGTCCTCGACGGCATCGCCGCCGCATCCGCCGCCGGGGTGCACATCAAGATCAACATGGTCGCGCTGAATGGCGTCAACGATGATGAGATTGAAACCATGCTCCGCTGGACGGCAGACAACGGCCACGATCTCGTCCTCATCGAAACGATGCCAATGGGGGCAATCGACGACGACCGCGTCGATCGCTACCTGCCGCTGAAGGCCGTTCGCCGCGACCTCGAAACCCGCTGGACGCTCGTCGACCTCCCCGATTCGACCGGGGGACCGGCACGTTATGTCCGCGTCGCTGAAGCCGGCCAACGGCTTGGTTTCATAACCCCGCTCACGCATAATTTCTGCGAATCGTGCAACCGTGTCCGGCTGACCGCGACAGGGCGGCTCTACCTGTGCCTCGGGCAGGACGATATGGTCGACTTTCGCGGGCCCCTGCGCGCCGGGGTCGACGCGGCGGGTCTCGACGCGCTGATCGACCGGGCGCTGCTCAAGAAGCCTAAGGGGCACGACTTCGTCATTGACCGCGCGCGCCCGGCTCCCGCCGTCGCGCGTCATATGAGCCTGACCGGCGGATGAGCATCCGTATGGCGCTGATGGTGTCACCAACACCGCAAGCAGCGGCAGCGGCGGAAATGCTGCGCCCCTGTTACGACTGGCACGCGGTCGGCGATGCCGAAGTTGTTGTTGCACTTGGCGGCGACGGTTACTTGCTGCAAGTCTTGCACGGTGCTTTGAACGCGCGCCAGCCACGCCCGATGTTCGGCATGAATCTCGGCTCGGTCGGGTTCCTGATGAACGACTTCCGCGTCGAAGATTTACCGCAACGGCTCGCCGCCGCCAAGAACTATGCCCTCCACCCTCTCACCATGACCGCACGGACAGTATCAGGCAAGACGATCACCTCGCCTGCGATCAACGAAGTCAGTCTGCTGCGCGAGACACGACAGGCAGCCAAAATCGAGATCAGCGTCGACGGCAAGGTGCGGATGCCTGAATTGTCGTGCGACGGCATCCTTGTTGCCACGCCAGCGGGGTCGACTGCGTATAACCTGTCGGCGAACGGGCCAATTGTGCCACTCCAGGCTGATTTACTGGCGTTGACGCCGATCAGCCCGTTCCGTCCCCGGCGCTGGCGTGGCGCGCTCCTCCCGCAAAGCGCGGTCGTTGAATTCCGTATCCTCGAAGCGGCCAAGCGCCCCGTCAGCGCCGTCGCCGATCAGCTCGAGGTCCGCGACGTGGCGCACGTCCGCGTCGTCAGCGACAAGTCGATTAGCCTCGACCTGCTGTTCGACCCCGGCCACACGCTCGACGACCGTATCTTCACCGAGCAATTCGAAAATTGAGTCCCCCCCTCGGGGGTCGCCGGAATTGACGTCTTGTCCGTATGGAACGCGGCGGCTATAGCCGCACTTCCATTCCCTGGTAGCTCAGCGGTAGAGCGTTCGACTGTTAATCGAAATGTCGCAGGTTCGAATCCTGCCCGGGGAGCCAATCCGCCGTCGCGGTTGCCTTACGAAACCGCCGCCACCACCGCTGCGCGCAATGCCGCGATGCCGTCGCCCTTTTCCGCGCTGGTCGCGAGCAGGTCGGGGTACGCGGCGGGATGCGTCCGCGCGATGGTTGCGACCGCCGCAATCGTCCCCGCAAGCGCGCTCGGCTTGATCTTGTCGCCTTTGGTCAGGACGATCTGATAGCTGACCGCCGCCTTGTCGAGCAGCCCCATGATCTCGGCATCGACCGGCTTAACTCCATGGCGCGCATCGATAAGCAGCAGGACACGTTTAAGCGCCGCTCGCCCGCGTAAGTAATCGAACACCAGCGCCTTCCACTCGCGGACGACGTCCTTGGGCGCCTCGGCATAGCCGTAACCAGGCATATCGATCAGCCGGAACGCCAGCGGCTCGCCAACATCAAAGACGTTCAATTCCTGCGTCCGCCCCGGCGTGTTCGACGTCCGCGCAATCCCGGCGCGTCCGGTCAGCGCGTTGAGCAGCGACGACTTGCCGACGTTCGATCGCCCGGCAAAGGCGATCTCGGGAACCTTCGGCTCGGGCAGGAACTCGAGCTTCGGTGCCGACAGCAGGAATTCGATCCGGCCGGTGAAGATACGACGCGCGGTCTCCAGCCGATACGCGAGCGCCTTCGGGTCTTCGGGGGCGTCGGTGTCGCTCACTTCACAGGAACTGGCGTGGCGGGAGCAGGGGTGCGCCGCGTCATCACCCACTGCTGGAGCATCGTCAGGCAGTTGTTGGTGATCCAGTACACCGTCAACCCGGCGGCGTAGGGGGCCATTATGAACATCAGCACCCACGGCATCAGCGCAAAGATCTGTTTCTGCGCCGGATCGACGGGCGCGGGGTTGAGCTTCTGCTGCGCCCACATCGTCAAACCGAGGAGGATCGGCAGGACGCCGATGCCGATGATCGCCGGCGGGGTGAACGGGATTAGCCCGAACAGGTTCAGCGGGGTCATCGGGTCGGCGACCGACAGGTCTTTGATCCAGCCAATGAAGGGCTGATGGCGCATCTCGGTCGACACGAGCAGCGTCTTGTACAGCGCATAGAAGATCGGGATCTGAAGGACGACGGGCAGGCACCCGGCGATGGGGTTCGCCTTTTCCTTCTTGTACAGCGCCATCGTCTCGGTCTGGAGCGTTGGCTTGTCGTTCTTGTACCGCTCCTGCAGCTCCTTCAGTTTGGGCTGGAGGACCTTCATCTTGTTCATCGACTGAAACTGCTTCGCCGCGATCGGGAACATGACGAGGCGGATGATGAACGTCAGCCCCATGATCGCGACCCCAAAGTTGCCGAACAGATGAAACAGGAAGTCGAGCAGCAGGAAGATCGGCTGGGCGATGAACCAGAACCACCCCCACGAGACGATCCGGTCGAACAGCGGGATTCCGAGCGTGTCCTTGTATCGCGAGATGAGCGTCACTTCCTTCGCCCCGGCGAACAGGTGCGCGGTCGTCGTTACCGTCGCTCCCGGCGCAACGGTGATCGCGGGCGCGAGATAATCGGTCTGGAAGCGATTGCCGGGCGCGAGGGCGAAGCGCGCGGTGACGGGCGTCTTCTGGTCGGGGATCAGCGCCGTCGCCCAGTATTTGTCGGTGATGCCCAGCCAGCCGCCGCTGGTGGCAAAACTCTGCGCTCCCTCGTCGCGCAGCTTGGCATAAGCAACTTCGGAATCCTTGAGCCGTTCGCCGACGACGCCGATTGGGCCGATGTGGAGGTTGCCCGCGTCCTTCTCGGTCCCCTCGCCGAGATGGCTGACGAGACCCCACGGGCGCAGCGTCAGCGGGACGGCGTGCGGGTTGGTGACGCGCTGGGTGACAGTGAACAGATAATCGGCGTCGATCGCGATGCTGATCTCGAACTTCGTCCCCTGCGGGGTCGTATAGCTGAGCGTCACCGGCGCGCCGGGGGTGAGCCGGTCGCTGCTCGCGGTCCACAGCGCGTCGGCGGGGGGGGCATCGGTGCCGCTCCAGCCAAAGCCCGCGAAATACGCCCCCGGCGCCCCGCTCGGCGCGAGCAGGCGGACGTCGGGCGACCCCGGTTGGATCGTCTCCTTATACCCCTTGAGGACGAGGTCGTCGATCCGCGCGCCCCTAAGGTTGATCGACCCGCCAAGCCGCGCGGTGACGATGGCGACACGCGGCGTCTCGCGGAGGACGGCGCCACGATCACGCAGTTGCCCCGCGCCCCCGACAGCGGGAACGACCGCACCGTCGGCGGCGATTGCCTGTGGGTTGGCGGGTTGGGTGGCGAGTGGCCCGGTTGCCCCAGAGCCTGCAACCGTCGCGACCACGCGCGGCGGGGCTTTCGGCAGGAAGCGGTCGGACGCGAAGGTCCAGCCGATGATGACGAGCACCGACAGCACAACGGCAAGGATCATGTTACGCTGGTCGGTCACGTCACGTCTTTCGCTGGGTCAACGCGGGCCATGTAGGGGCCTTTGCGCGTCGGGAACAGGGTCATAGCCCGACCCGCCCCATGGGTGACAGCGGCAAATGCGTTTCGTGCCGAGCCACAGCCCGCGAACCGGGCCATGCGCCTCGATCGCTTGCAGGGCATAGGTCGAACACGTCGGCGTGAACCGGCACGACGGCGGCATCAGCGGCGACAGCGCCGCCTGATACGCGCGAATCGGCGCAGTCAGGACGATTGTCAGCCCCCGCCGCGCGAGCGTCACCCACTGCATTTGCGCAGTGCCCGCGCGAGATCATCCTTAAGGGCGGCAAAATCGCGCGTCAGCCCTTCGGTCCGCCCGATCAGAACATGGTCGGCGTGGACGATGGCGGCGGCTGGCAGGACGGCACGAACCACCGCGCGCAGGCGGCGTTTCAGGCGGTTGCGGACGACCGCGTTGCCGATCTTCTTAGTTACGGTGAAGCCGACCCGTACCCCCGCGTCATCATCACGACGACGAACGAGGAGAACGAAGCCGGGGGTCGGGGCACGCTTGCCGGTGTTGGCGGCGACGAAGTCCTTGCGCGCTGCGAGGACGGTGAAGGTTAAGCGCTCAGCTTCGTGCGGCCCTTGGCGCGGCGGTTGGCCAGAACCTTGCGCCCGCCCGGCGTCGCCATCCGCGCACGGAATCCGTGACGGCGCGCGCGCACCAGCTTGCTCGGTTGATAGGTCCGCTTCATCGCTCATTCCTCAGGCGGCCGAGTTGCTGGCCGAAATCAAGGGAGGGCGAATAGCCGCGCGCTGCGTCCAAGTCAATCAAATGCCCGGTCCCGGCAGCGCCCCGCGCCCGTCGCGGCCGACGTAGCAGCCACGCGGCGGCGTCGCCACCACCACGATCGTCCGCCCGCCAACGATCGCATGGTTGGCGAGGCTCGACCACCGCCCGCACGGCAGGCGCAGCGTCAGCGCACTCACGCCGTCCCACGCCACCGCGATCGGCGCGAAATCGTCGCTCGCCAGAATGACTGGCACTCCGTCGCGCGGATCGTCCCCTCGCGCCACGACAACAATCCCCGATATGTGCGGCTTCCCCTGACCATGCTCGTCCCACACGAGTGCCGCGACCGCGCGCGCATCGGGACTGGGCATCGTCGCGGCAACATCGGTGAAGCGATGGACCGGCGCGGGCGTGCAGGCGGCCAGAAGGAGGAGAACCGGGAGCAGGCGCGACATGGGGTGTAGATAGACGGCCGCTGTGGCGTGAGTAGGGCGAGAGGCGACGGATATTGGGTGCGGACCGGACACGTTCGATCCTCCCCGCTCGCGGGGAGAGCGACAGCGCGCGTTCTTCAGCGCGTGGTGGAGGCGCGGTTCGACCGGGCGGCGCGGCTTCTTGATCCACCGCCCCTCCGTCGCGCGAGGGCGCGCCACCTCCGCGCGGGCGGCAAGGAATGCGAGTCTGCTACTGGGGTCAAAAGCAGTCATCGATACGTCGCATCGCCTCCGCAAAAAATGCTGTCCTACACGCGACCAGTCGGCTATAGTGTTCTACTTCTGTTCTAATAAGGGGTGAGTTTATGCCCGCTACGTCGCGCCCGCTCGTTGTTCGCCGCGCAACCGCATACCAGGGCGCTGTAAAGTTTTTGAAAATGTTTGCGTGGGTGTGACGTTAGCGTGACCTTCGCATCGGATCTATCCCCGGCTTGCCCCGCCGGGGGCCGTCGCTAAAGTCGCCGCCGGGGAGTGGCTTAATGGTTGCACACGTCGGGACGGTCGCGTTCCTCGGGCTTGAGGCGCGCGGCGTCGATGTGCAGGTCCAGGTGACTGGGGGGCAGGCGAACTTCATCATCGTTGGGCTGCCCGACAAGGCGGTGAAGGAGAGCCGCGAGCGGGTGCAGGCGACGCTCGACGCGATCGGGCTGGCGCTGCCGCCGAAGCGGATTATCGTCAACCTGTCCCCCGCCGACCTGCCCAAGGAGGGGTCGCATTACGACCTCGCGATCGCCGTCGGGCTGCTCGCGGCGATGGGGGTGGTCGATGCCGAGATGCTGAGCGGCTTCATCGTCGTCGGCGAGCTCGGCCTCGACGGGCGGATCGCGCCGGTGCCGGGGGTCCTGCTCGCCGCGCTGTTCGCGGCGGGGGCCGATCTCGGGTTGATCTGCCCGGGCAGTCAGGGCGGCGAGGCGGCGTGGGCGGGCGAGGTCGACGTCATCGCCGCCCCCGACCTGCTGTCGCTCCTCAACCATTTGAAGGGCACCCAGTTGCTGTCGCCGCCGGTTCGCAGCACGGCGGAGGTCGTCCGCCACGGCCCCGACCTCGGTGAGGTCAAGGGGTAGGAGACCGCCAAGCGCGCGCTCGAAATCGCCGCCGCCGGGGGGCACAACCTCCTGATGAGCGGGCCGCCGGGGTCGGGCAAGTCGCTGCTCGCCGCCGCACTCCCCGGCATCCTCCCCGACCTGACGCCTGCTGAGGCGCTCGAAGTGTCGATGGTCGCGTCGATGGCGGGCGAGCTCGAGGGCGGCAAGCTGCGCCGCTCGCGCCCGTACCGCTCGCCCCACCATAGCGCGTCGATGCCCGCGCTCGTCGGCGGCGGCGCGCGGGCGCGACCGGGCGAGGTCAGCCTCGCGCATCTGGGTGTCCTGTTCCTCGACGAGCTGCCCGAGTTCCAGCGCAGCGTCCTCGATTCGCTGCGCCAGCCGCTCGAAACCGGCCACATCACCGTCAGCCGCGCCGCGCTCCACGTCACCTACCCGGCGCGGGTCCAGTTGATCGCGGCGATGAACCCATG
>JAYTXW010000109.1:0-13102 GCA_043742745.1 Sphingomonadaceae bacterium | reverse complement strand
TAGGATAATGACATGACCGACGAAACCCTCGACGAACTCCGCCCGCGCCTCGTCGCCGCGATGATCTCCCATGTCGCCTTCGACGGTTGGTCGCCCGCCAGCGTTGCCGCCGGGGCCGCCGACGCCGGGATCGACGCCGACATCGCCGCGCTGATTTTTCCCAAGGGCGCGGTCGAAATGGCGGTCGCGTACACAACGCTCGCCAACGAGCGGATGACGGCGGCCCTCGCGGTCGCCCCGCCGATGAAGGTGCGCGACCGCATTACCCGCGCCGTCCGCGTCCGGCTCGAGCAGGCCGAGGGTGAGCGCGAAGCGGTGCGGCGGACGGTGACGATCCTCGCGATGCACCCCGCCGTCAGCGCGCGGACGACGTGGTCGACCGCCGACGCGATCTGGCGCGCGTGCGGCGACACTGCGACCGATTTCAACCATTATACCAAGAGGCTGACGCTCGGCGCGGTCTATGCCGCAACCCTGCTCTACTGGCTCGCCGACGAGAGCGACGGGCGCGCCGACACCTGGGACTTCCTCGACCGCCGCATTGCCGGCATCATGGGGATCGAAAAGGCGAAGGCCAAAGTCCGCGAGGCGACCGCCAAGTTGCCCGACATCGCGCAACTTCTCGGGCGTCTGCGCTACCCGGCGGTCTAGTCGACCCTATTGGACCCCTGCCTCGCCGAGGTGGGCGGCCTTCCACTGCATCGCCATGTGGATGCGCGTCCGCCCCGACGGGTGGTCGAAGAAGACCGCCTCCTCGAACGGCGTCGGCTCGAGCTTGCGGTACTGGCCGAGGCGGATCGCCGAGCGGGCAAAGCCATCGGGCGCGCGCGACGCATTGACCCCGAAGATGTCGGCCTGGGCCTCGTGAAAGCGCGTCAGCGAGTTAGTCACCGGGGTCAGCACGAAGAAGAACAGCGACAGGACGATCGCCGCGACCGCGACCGCCGCCGGGTCGGTGACGCCCGCGACGCCCCATTTCGGATAGCGCCGGATCAGCCCCGGAACCGCCGCCTGCACCGTGGCAAAGCCAATGATGATGAGAACGCCAAAGCCGACGAGCAGCGACGTCGAATGGTTAAGGACATAATGGCCGGTCTCATGCCCCATGACCGACAGCGTCCCCGCGTCGTCGTGCGTGTTAAGCAGGTTGTCGTTGAGCGCGACCCGCGCCGTCGGGCCGAAGCCCGCGACGTTCGCCGACACCCGCGTCGTCTGCCGCGACGCATCGACGACCATGACGTTGGTCACCGGCACGCCGTTGCCCTGCGCGATCTTGAGGATCGCGGTCCGCAGCGGCGAATCGGCCATCGGCGTGTACGTGTTGAACAGCGGCTCGATCAGCACGGGCGCGAGCATCAACAGGAATGCCATGACGACGACGGTAAAGCCGCCGGCATAGATCCACCACCGCGTCGGGCTGCGCCGCACCCCGGCCATGATCGCAGCGATCGCGAGCGCGGCGAGCGGCGTCCCGATGGCAAAGCCCTTCGCCCAGTCGCCGAACCACGCGGCAAAGGTCTGGGTCGACATTCCATACTGATGTTCGCGGAAGAAGTCGGTGTAGATCGTCCACGGCAGCGTCACGATCGTGGTCGCCACCATGAAGACAAGCGCCCACAGCAACGTCCCGACAAACCGCCGCCGCCCCGTGACCCGCGTCACCCACGCCGACAGCCGCGCCGCATAGCCGAAGTGAAGCGCGGCCCAGGTCACCGCGATCCCGACGACAAGGTTCCACAGGATCAGCCAATAGCCCCCCTCGAAATACGCATCGGACTTTGCCCGCGCGACCCCGTTGAATGTGGCAAGATAGGCGCGGGTCGCCGCGTCGACGTCGAAGGCGGTGGCGATCATTTCAGTCCCCCTGTGTGCTATCTCGATAACACGGTGGCGGCGCGACGCAATAGATCTGTGCGGGGTGCCAGAATGACGCTGGCAGGAAACGCCTAGCCTCCGCCGCCAATTATCGCTAATCGTTCGCATTCGCGTAGCCGGGTAAGCCTGTGACCGTCCACCTTTCTGACCTTTGCCCCGGCGATGCCGCGACGATCGTCGCCATCGACCGCGCCGGCGTTGACCCGGTCAACGCGCGCCAGTTGCACGAGATGGGCTTCGACGAGGGGGTCGACGTGCGGATGCTTCACCGCGCACCGTTCGGCGGCGATCCGCTCATGCTCCGCGTCGGCAACATGGGGGTCGCGCTGCGCCGCAGCCTCGCGGCAATGGTCGTCGTCGAGCGGATGGTGGTAGGCGCACCGTGAACGCACCGGTCATCATCGCGCCTGTGGTCGCTCTCGTCGGCAACCCCAATGCCGGCAAGACGAGCCTGTTCAATGCGCTGACCGGATCGCGGCAGAAGGTCGGCAATTATCCCGGCGTCACCGTCGAGCGGAAACTGGGGCGGCTCGCGCTCCCCGACGGGCGGACGGTGCGCCTGATCGACCTGCCGGGAACATATAGCCTGACGCCACGGTCGCCCGATGAGGCGGTGACGCGCGATGTTGTCCTTGGCACGCAGGCCGGAGAGGCGCGCCCCGATGCGATTGTGGCGGTGGTCGATGCGACGAACCTGCGGAACCACCTGCGCTTCGTCCTCGAACTGCGGCGGCTCGGGCTACCGATGGTCGTCGCGCTCAATATGGCCGACCTTGCCGCGCGCGACGGGACGACAATCGATGTCGCGCGGCTGAGCAGCATCCTGGGGATGCCGGTCGTGCCGACCGTCGCGGTCCGGCGGCGCGGGCTGGGCGAAATCGGCGCGGCGCTCGCCCCCCTGCTGACCGGCGCGGTCCCGCCGCCCGCTGATACTGCTGCCGACCTCGTCCTCCTTCAGCGCGAGGCGCGCGCCATCGCGGCGGCGGTGACGACGCAGCACGGCGTTGCCCGCGCATGGTCGGCGCGGCTCGACGCAGTCGTCCTCCATCCGGTCGTCGGGCCGATCGTCCTCGCGGCGCTGTTGTTCCTGATGTTTCAGGCGGTCTTTGCCTGGGCGAAGGTGCCGATGGACGCGCTGGCCGCCGCCGTCGACGGCCTCGGACGGACGCTGACGACGGTCATGCCGCCCGGCGATCTGCGTTCGCTGCTCGTCGACGGCATCCTGCACGGCGTCGGGTCGGTGGTAGTGTTCCTGCCGCAGATCCTCATCCTGTTCTTCTTCATCCTGTGCCTCGAACAGTCGGGCTATATGACCCGCGCCGCTTTCCTGATGGACCGGCTGATGGCGCGCGTGGGCCTTAACGGGCGCGCCTTCATTCCCCTCATCTCGTCGTTTGCGTGCGCGATTCCCGGCATCATGGCGACGCGGACGATCGCCGAGCCGCGCGACCGGCTGACGACGATCCTGATCGCGCCGCTGATGACGTGTTCGGCGCGGTTGCCGGTTTATGCGGTGGTCATTGCGGCGTTCATCCCTGACCGTCCGGTGCTCGGCGTTGTCGGCCTCCAGGGGCTGGTGATGTTCGCGCTCTACGGCTTCGGCGTTGGCGGCGCGCTTGTCGCGGCGTGGGCGCTGCGGCGGACGGTGACACGCGGGCCAACGCCAACTTTTCTGATGGAGATGCCCAAATACCAATGGCCCGCTCCGCGCGATATCGGCATTGGCCTGTACCAGAAAGGGTGGGCCTTCCTCGCGCGCGCCGGTGGGATCATCCTTGTCTCCGCGGTCGTTCTGTGGGCGCTGGCGACATGGCCCAAGCCTCCTGCCGACGCGACGCACCCCGCGATCGAGTATTCGATCGCAGGACATATCGGCGCAACGCTCGAGCCGGTCTTCCACCCAATCGGCTTCAACAAGGAAATTGCCCTCGCGCTTGTCCCCGGTATGGCGGCGCGCGAAGTGGCGATCAGTGCGCTCGGCACGGTCTACTCGTTGGATGCCGACGCCGATCACCCGCAGGGGCTCGTCGCGCGGCTCCGCTCGGCGTGGACGCTGCCGACCGCACTGGCGTTCCTCGCGTGGTATGTCTTTGCGCCGCAGTGCCTGTCGACGCTCGCGGTGACGCGGCGCGAAACGGGCGGGTGGAAGTGGCCGGGCTTTATGTTCGCGTATCTGTTCGTCATGGCCTATGCCGGGGCCGGGGCGACCTACTGGCTGGCGAAAGCACTAATCGGCTAGGCCGGCAAAAACGATGAGCGCGGCAAACATCGCGAGCGTGACGATCGACGCGATCGACAGGACGAACGTCGGCCACAAAGCGCCGAACCAGCGGAGTTTATAGGCACCCTTCAACTGCGCGAACATGTGCACCGGGGCGGCGAGGATCAGCGCGGCCGCGACGCCGCCGGAAAAGTTCGTGTCGCTCGGAGTCTGGTGCGCTCCCGCCGTCGGATCGATCTTCGCGAGCAGCGCGATAACGATGAACAGCAGCGACATGAACGACAGCGAATACAACGCGAAGACGACATGATCATAGACCCGGACGCCGCGCTTGAAGATGAACAGCAACCACAAGACCGGCAGCGAAAGCGGGATCAACAAAAAGCTCAGCTTGTACGCCTTTTGCTCGATTCGGTAGAGCGCGAAGTCGGGATTCTGCAACACCTCGCGAACGTGCGCCTCGACCTTCGGCCCACCGAAACCGACCGTGATCTTGCCCGCGCGCGCTTCGTCGGCGAGTTGGTCCTGCCACCGCTTCTTCGGTGCCGCCTTGGTCGGCGCCGCCGTCTGTGCCCGCCCCAGGCCGGCTTCGGCGGTCGAGAGCGCCGCCTCCTTCGCCGCGAGCCGTCCAGCGAGGACGCCGCCGCGACCCGGTTTGGCATCTGGGTCGGCCTCTGCCTCGGTCAATTCCTTTTGTGCGTCGGCCACCTCTGCCTTGGCATCGGCGACGGCAGTCCGCGCGTCGGCGACGGTCGGCCCCCCTGCGGCATTGATTGCCCCATTGATGTCGGGCCCGCCGAGCAGCCCGAAGACGAAGAACATCAGGAACACTGCAAATAAAAACAGCGCGAGGGGCGCGATATACCCGGCGCGCCTGCCGTAGACATAGTCGCGCGTCAGCCGTCCCGGACTAAAAATCAGGCGCGGGAGCGTGCGCCACGCCTTGCTATCGAAATGCCAGATGCCGTGAAGGAACTCCTCGAAGATGTGGCCGACGCTGCGGTGAACGTGTGCCGATTGCCCGCACGCCGCGCAGAACGCCCCCGTCAGGACGGTGCCGCAGTTCGCGCACGCGCCGTGAGCAAGGTCATGGGGGTCGCGCTTCTCGACCACTGGACGGCGCGCGGCCCCCCCGGACGCGCGGGCCCCGAACGCGCGAACCGTCGACCGCCGACGCGGCTAGCCCGGCCGTCGCCAGCTGCCCCATTGCCTCGATGTCGCCCGCCATCTTCCGCTCCACCCGACCGCTGCCGTCATGCTGGCGTAAGACAGTCGCCATTTCAAGCAGCGGGCGCTACGAACAAGACTCGACGAGTCGCCGCCGACCCGCCATATTCTTGTTTTGTTCGATAAAAGGAAAAATTATGGCCGGGGTCAACAAGGTCATTCTGGTCGGCAATCTGGGCAAAGATCCCGAAAGCCAGACGTTCGCGAACGGCGGGTCGGTGGTCAAGTTCAGCCTCGCGACCAGCGAGACGTGGCGCGACAAGACGACCAACGAGCGCAAGGAAAAGACCGAGTGGCACAACGTCGTGATCTACAACGAGCCGCTCGGCAAGATCGCGAGCCAGTATCTGAAGAAAGGCAGCACGGTCTATCTCGAGGGCGCGATCCAGTCGCGCAAGTTTCAGGACAGTAGCGGCAACGAACGGACGACGACCGAAATCGTTCTTCAGCGCTTCCGCGGAGAGCTCACCTTGCTCGGCGGGCGTGACGGCGGCGGCAGCGGTGGCGGTGGCGCTGGTGGAGCACGCGACGGCGGTTCCGACGCAGGCTATGACCGGGGCAGCAGCGGCGGTAGCGGATTTGGTGGCAGTGCTGGCGGCGGCGCGGCGAAGAAGCCCGCGTTCGGCGGCGGGAGTGGAGGCGGGTTCGACGATCTCGACGACGACGTCCCGTTCTAAGGTCGGTCGGACTTAGCCCACGCCCCCCTTACCCCCCCTGCGCCTCGCGCGGGGTCGTCGTGATCGTGTAGTGAATCCGGACCCACGTCCCGACCTCGAACTTCTGGCCGAGGCGGACTGGTTTGACCTTGAACTGCCACCCTGCCTGGCGGATCGCCCGCGACAGGCCGGTGCCGGGGGGCGATTCTCCCATCTCCTGACAATCCTCGACGCCGAAGCGTTCGATCGTGCGGCAGATGATGTCGGCGGTGGCGACCGGCGGCAGGTGTCGGGGCAGATAGGGATTGATCTCGGCGTCGCTCGGCTCGCGGTACCACGCGGCGGCGTATAATGCCTCGCCATGCGGGCCGCTACCGATGCCGGGGCCGAGGCCGTCGGCGCTTCCCGTACCGGCCCCGCCGCTCCCTTCGGCGACCTGCTCGCCTTTTCGTGACGGCAGTTTCGCAATATCGATCGCTTCGAACATCTCGGTTTTGAACAGCGGTGGCTTGGCGTCGGGCTGCGGCGGGACCTCGACGATCGGCTTCGGGGCCTTGATCATATTAGGCGACGCAACGTGTTTGGGCGTCGCTTTCGCCTTGGGCGCGGCGGCAGCGTGAGCCGGAAGTTCGATCAGGCGAACGACGGTCGGCGGCGGTTCGGTCGCCTGGCGCGCCGCCCGCGCGAATAACAGCGCGAGGACCAGCGCGAGATGGATTAGGACGATGAGCAGCAGCACGGCGGCGCGGCCCGTCAGGCGCTCGCGCTGCCACTGTCGCGGCGCGGGGAAGGCAACATCGACCATCGCCGCTGCGCCTAGCCGTTGGCGGGAACGGCGACAACGTCTGCGACCAAGTTTTGCGGCAGAACACCGCGCCAGTGCCACGCTGTGCGGTGCACCGTTGCCACAGTTGGTGACGGAATGTGATGAATCGAAGAATAAGATTTGCAGTCGCTCGGCCCAACCGATAACCGAAGCAGGAAAGTCCGTTAGTGGCTCGTATCCAAAGGGGAGGACACCGTGCGTCTACGTTCGATTTTGCTGGCGTCGTGCATCATGGCGACCGCCGGTTCGTCTGCTTGGGCCGCCGCTGCGCCCGCCGCCGCTGACACCGCGACCAGCGCACCGCGTAATGTCGACGAGATCGTCGTCACCGCGCAAAAGCGTGAGCAGAACCTCCAGAACGTCCCGATCGTCGTCACCGTCGTCACCGCGCAGCAATTGCAGGATGCGGGTGTCAAGGACATCAAGGACCTGACCGTCCTCACTCCCGGCTTGATGGTCACGTCGACCTCGTCGGAAACATCGACCACCGCGCGTATTCGCGGCGTCGGCACTGTCGGCGACAACCTTGGCCTCGAATCGTCGGTCGGTGTCGTCATCGACGGCGTCTACCGTCCACGCAACGGCGTCGGCTTCGGCGACCTCGGCGAGTTGTCGCGGGTCGAAGTGCTCAAGGGTCCACAAGGGACGCTGTTCGGCAAGAACACGACCGCCGGCGTCATCAACGTCGTCACAGCCAAGCCGACGTTCAAGCTCGGCGTCGACCTCGAGGCGACCGTCACCAACTACGACGGCTACGGCGGATCGGCGGCAATCAATGTTCCGCTCGTCGACGACAAGCTCGCCGTCCGTGTCTTTTTCGCCGATCGTGAACGCCGCGGCTTTCAATCGGTCCTGACCGGCGCCGGTCCCCGTACGCGGAACGACGACGGCAATCGCAACTTCTACACCATCCGCGCGCAGGCGCTGTGGGAGCCGACGTCGAACGTCGAAGTCCTTTTAATCGCCGATCACACCAAGCGGCAGGAGGCATGCTGCGCCGCCGTCCAGATCGTCGAAGCGGGCACGACCCAGAACATCCTCCACGCGCTCGATCCGATCAACGGTGGCGTCGCGACGGTGGTCGATCCGTTCAACCGCGTCACCTACTCAAACCGTGACACGCCGCAGAACATCGAAGAGACCGGTTTTTCGGGGCAGATCGACTGGACGACGCCGTGGCTCGGCGATGCCAAGCTGACGTCGGTTACCGCGTATCGCCATTGGCAGCGGACCGGCTTCACCGATCCCGACTATACCTCGGTCGACATCCTCCAGTATGATCCAAAGCGGCAAAAGTCGAAGTTCAACCAGTTCAGCCAGGAACTACGCTACGCCGGTCACAGTGGTAAGCTCGACTGGCTCGTCGGTGCCTTTTACGCGCGCGAAGATTTGACGAACAACGTCAGCCTCCAATACGGAACACAGTTCGAGCCGTACGCTAGCCTGTTGTTCTCGGGCGGGACGAACCCGACTCTTGTGGGCACGATCCTCGGGCGTCCGGCCGGAACCAGCTTCGTCGCCGGCCAGGGGCAGAACGACAATTACGATCAGCGCGAGCGTAACCTTGCAGTGTTCACGAACGACAGCTTCCACGTCACTGACAAGTTCGAAATCACGGTCGGCGCGCGCTACACGGACGAGCTCAAGCGCCTGACCTCGTTGTATGACAACACTGACGGCGGCATCGGCTGCTCGACTGCTCTCGCACGCGCGGCGATCCCCGCGCTGTTTGCAACGATTCGGGCAACGTCGGGGCTGACATGCGGCACCTTCCAGAACCCGAACTTCAACAAATTGCGCGATTATCAGCGCAAGACCGAGCAGAAGGTCACCGGCACCGTCAAGGCCGACTATCGCTTCAGCTCGGAACTGTTGACCTACGCCAGCTATGCGCGCGGCTATAAGGCGGGTGGCTTCAACCTCGACCGGACCGTGCTTTGCGCCTTCACGATCAATGCCGCGTGCACGCAGCAGTTCCAGCCGAACCTCGACACCAGCTTCAAACCGGAAACGGTCGACAGCTATGAACTCGGCTTTAAGTCGACGCTGCTCGACCGCAAGCTGCTGTTCAACGCGACGGCGTTCTATCAAAACTACCAGAACTTCCAGCTTAATACCTTCAACGGGCTGGTGTTCACCGTCGTCTCGGTGCCCAAGGTCACGACCACGGGTGCCGACGTCGACTTCGTGTGGTTCGCGGCTGACGGTCTGACGCTCAATGGCGGCGTAACCTATGCCGACACTAAGTACGGTAACGACATCGCTGCAGCGTTGGGGGCGACGGGCAAGTGCACTGCGCTCGCTGCTGGCGCGCCGGCGACGGCGGGAACTCCGGCGGGCTGTTCGCTCCTGCCCGGCAGCCGCCTCAGCCTCGCACCCTTGTGGTCGGCAACGCTTGGGGCGACGTTCAGCCACAAGCTCGGCGAACATTTCATGGGCCGTGCGTCGATCGATGCCAAATACAACAGCGAGTATAATACCGGCTCCGACCTCAACCCGGTCAAGCTTCAGAAGGCGTTCACCGTCGTCAACGCGCGCGTCAGCGTCGCGCCGATCAGCGAGGCGCTCAGCTTCGAACTGTTCGCGCAGAACCTGTTCAACCAGAACTACATCCAGGTAGCATTCGACGCGACGGCGCAGTCACGGACGTATAATGCGTTCCTGGGTTCACCGCGCGTATTCGGCGCGACGGTGCGGGCGAAGTTCTAACGGTTTCGTGCCCCGCCCGGTTGTTCTTGCTGACGCGAGGACGACAGGGCGGGGCGTCTACCGGCAGTTTTCGTCTAGAACACCCGTCGCATCGAAAGCACGGGTCGATCCGCCTATCACCGACGCCTGCTATGCACTGATACGCTAAATGCAGTCGGGCTGATGCGATGTCGCGATGCACGGGACCGTGCTCGTGAAGCCATGTGCTCCCGGAAGAAGGCCGCAGTGACCATGCGACGTCCGGGGAATTACGCTCATATTCCTATGCACACCCGCTACTGCGGAGTCGTCACAGAGTGCGTGACCGGAGCGGCTAATACAGCCCCTGAATTTCGAGTGGCAAACGCGGCGCTGGCGGGTGGAGGAGGAGACTGCGCTCGGGGTCGCCCGCCTCTTGCGCCCGCAACCTGGCATATTTCGCGTCGGCGGCGGCGATGATCGATGCCCGATCGCGCAGGATCGTCGGGCGGAGGAAGACGAACAGCGTCCGCTTGACCCGCTCGGTCTGTCGCGATTTGAACAGGTTACCGATAACCGGAATATCACCGAGCACCGGCACCTGGCTCTTGACGGTCGTCCGATCGTCGGAAATCAGCCCGCCAAGAACGATCGTGTCGCCGTTATCGGCGAGCACCGTCGTCTGGATCGACCGACGGTTGGTAATGAGGTCGGCAGCCCCCGTCACCGCGCCGACGAGGGAGGATACTTCCTGGCTTACCTCGAGCCGGATCGAATCGCCCTCATGGATACGCGGGACGACGCGCAAGGTCAGGCCGACGTCCTGCCGCTCGATTGTTGTGAACGGAGTCAAGGTGTTACCTGGCGTGCTGTAGCTGCCGGTACGGAACGGGACGTTCTGGCCCACGACGATCTCGGCGGGTTCGTTGTCCAAGGTGGTGATCGACGGCGTCGACAGCAGGTTGGCCTTCGACGACGAGCCGAGCGCCTGCACCAACACGCTGAAGTTGCCGGGGCTGCCCCCGGCAATTGAAAGGCCGGCGCTCAACGCCGTCGGGACGCCGGGGAGCAGCGCCGCGACGATCGAGCCGAGCGATACCCCGCTGTTTGTAAACGATGTTCCGCCCGTAACGCCGCCAATGACCGCCGCTTTACCCGCGCCAAACTGGACGCCAAGCTGTTCGGCGACGTCGCTCGTCACCTCGGCGATCGCGGCTTCGATCAGGACCTGCGGGCGGCGGACGTCGAGCTGGTCGATCAGCCCGCCAATCGTCGCGATCACCGCCGGCGTTCCGCGCACGACGATGGCGTTAAGCTCGGGGGCCGACTGGATCGACAGGTCGTCAGTCTGGACGCCCGATGCCGTCGCCGCGCCGCTTCCGCCGCCAATATTGCCGGCGGTCGACAGCGTCGCCGCGCCATTGCTCTGCGACAACGCACTGATACTATTGGCCAGTCCACTCGTGCTCGTCCCCGTCGCTCCCGCCCCGAGGTTCGGTCGCGTGCGGGCCAGCGACCGTGCCACCGGGTTGGTTGCTGCCTGCGGCTCCCCGGTCAGGCCGCGCAATACGTTCGTAATGCTCTCGGCGTCGGCAAAGTTCAGCCGGAACACCCGCGTCGTCGGTGTCGCGCCGCCAGCTTTGTCGAGCGACGCCACGATACGCCGGGTTTCGCTCAGCGCCCGCGCGTCGCCACGAACCAATATGGTGTTCGATCGCTCGTCGAACGCAATCTTTGGCGACCCCGGCGTCGTCCCGTCGCCCAAAATTCGCGCCACCGCCGCTCCCACGTCCTTCGCACTCGCATAGCGCAGCGACAGGCTCTCGAACGCCGAACCTCCGCCGCTGTCGATCTGCGCGGCAAGGCGCTCGATTCGCCGGACATTCTCTGCATAGTCGGTGACGACAATTGCGTTAGGAGTGGTGAGCGCCTCGACGCTGCCGAACGACGCAACCAGCGGGCGGAAAACACGGACGGCGGCGTCGGACGCTAGGTTACGCAGCGGGATGACCCGCGACACGATATCGGCGGGGCGAGCGGCGTTCGGTCCGACGGCGGCGGTCGCTCCGCCCTGAATCGCTGCCGCTTGCGGGATAATCCGCCACGCCGCGCCCGAACGGACAGCAGCGAAACCATACACGCGAAGGACCGAGCGGAACAGGTCCCACACGCCGTCGGGCGACAGCGGTTCCGCCGAGACCACATTGACCGTCCCCTTGACGGCGGGATCGAGAATGAGGGTACGACCGGTGATCCGCGAAACCTGCTCGGCGACTTGCGCAATCTCGACGTCGCGCATGTTGACGATGACGTCGCTGATCCGCGTGCGCGGCACGGGTGCCGCCGTCTGAGCGATCACGGCCACCGACGGCAACGCGAGCGCGAGCGCGATGATGAGTTTGTGCGACGTCACGCCTACTCCCCTAGTGCAACGGAAACGACAGGGCGAGATGCTTGCCATCGCGGACGACGTCGACCCGAATCCGCCCGGCGACAACGGCGTCGTTGAACAGCTTGCGGTCATGCACCGGATCGCCGACCGCTTCGCCGTTGACCTTTTCGACGATATCACCCGGCTGTAACCCCGCGCGGCGCAGGTCATCTGAGGGCGAAGCACCGACGCGGTAGCCGTCGGGGCCAGCGGTCGCGCCGAGGCTGCCCAACAGGTTGAGCGGGTCCTGCGCCCGCGCCCGGTATTGTTCAATCGGTCCGACGGCAGTGGCCGCTCCGACTGGTGGCAGCGGTGCGCTGACAGTTGGCGACGTCGCTGCTCCCGGCTTTATCGGGAGTGCAAGCGTCTCGATCTGGCCGTTGACGCGCAGGACGACGAGGTCGAACTCGACCGCGTCGAGGATCGCACCGCCGGGCAAGGTTGCACCGACGCTAAAACCCTTCGCCGGACCGTTCGCCGCCGAGATCAGCGCGATCGACGCCGCAGCGGGGCGAGCAAGCAGAACGCCGCGAAGCTGGAGGCCTAGTGCGGTTGGGTCACCAACCACTCCCGCGACCGAGGCTAGGCGCCCGAACGGAGCGAAATGCTTGAGCGGACCAAGGTCGACCGGCGATGCGACGGGGGCGGCAACGGCAGCGCTGACCGCGCGTCGCCCATCGTCGCGGCCCAGCACCCGCCACGTCACCGGCCCGGCTGCTGCAGCGACCGAGATAATGACCGCCAGCGCGAGCGCATCGACAACGCGGTTGCCGTCGACGCGGATCATCGTGCCCCGGCCAACGCGACGGTGTCGCGAAACCCGTGGCGTGTGGCGCTGGTCCCGCTGCCCGCCGCCGTTACCGTGACGGCAGCAACCTCGGGATCGTCGCTCGCGCGCGCGACGATGCCGGATGACCACGCATGGCCGAGTAAAACCGTCGGTGTCGGAGTCAACCCCAGCCGCGCTTCGGTCAGCGCATTATCGGCCGCCCAGCCACCGCCGACGCGGCTTTCGAGCGTTCCGATCAGGTCGACATGGCCCTCGGTCGCGCGGACGAGGCCGGTTGCCGCGACGGCGAGCACGGCCATCGCTACCAGTGTTTCGATCAAGGTGAAGCCGGCGTCGGCGCCGACCTTCACGCCGGATCCTTTGCCACAGCCGCGCTCGCGCGAACGCCGTCAAAGGCCACACGCCACGC
>JAYTXW010000108.1:0-16105 GCA_043742745.1 Sphingomonadaceae bacterium | reverse complement strand
GCCTCCCTCCCCCCCCGGCGCAGCCGGAGAGTGGGGAGGGTTGGGGTGGGGGCGCGACGGCTATCGCCGATAACCTCGGTCGCCGCCGATGACCGACTTCCTCCTCGAACTCCTCACCGAGGAAATCCCCGCGCGGATGCAGGCGGCGGCAGCGACGCAGCTGCACAATCGACTGAGCGACGGGCTAACCGAATCTGCGTTAGAATATTTGCGGATCGAAATGTTCGTCACTCCGCGTCGTCTGTCTGCAATCGTTCACGGCATCGCGGCGGTTGGCGATCAAACGACGATAGAACGTCGTGGCCCCCGCGCCGACGCGCCCGACGGGGCGATCGCCGGGTTCGTCAAATCGACCGGCTTGTCGCGCGACCAGCTTGAGGAACGCGCGACGCCGAAGGGCATTTTCCTCTACGCGACGATCGCCACGCCGGGTCGCCCCGCCGCCGACATTCTCGCCGACCTGATCCCGGCTATCGTCGCCGCGTTCGACTGGCCCAAGTCGATGCGCTGGGGCGCGGCGTCGGCATCGACGGCCAGCCCCCGCTGGGTCCGCCCGCTGTCGAGCATCGTCGCGCTCCTCGATGACGCGGTCGTGCCGTTCGTGGCAGCGGGCGTCGCGAGCGGACGGACGACGTTCGGCCACCGTTTCATGTCGCGCGGCGAAATCGAGATCGCCAGCGCCGCAACCTACCCCGACCAACTCCGCGCCGCCCACGTCATCCTCGACGCGAGCGAGCGCGCCGCGCTGATCGTCGCCGGGGCGGAGGCGGCGGCGCGCGCTGCGGGGCTGACGCTGATCCCCGACGCCGGGCTCGTCGCCGAGAACGCCGGGCTGACCGAGTGGCCGGTGCCGCTCCTCGGGCGGTTCGACCCCGCGTTTCTCGACGTGCCGCGCGAGATCATCCAGCTGACGATGCGGACCAACCAGAAATATTTCGCGTGCGTTGATAAGGACGGCGCCCTCGCCCCGGCGTTCGTCTGCGTCGCCAACCTCGAGGCGAGCGACGGCGGCGCGGGCGTAGTCGCGGGCAACCGCAAGGTGCTGGCCGCGCGGCTGAGCGACGCCAAGTTCTTCTGGGACGCCGACGTCGCCCGCGTCCGCGCCGGGGGGCTGGAGTCCTTCACGCCGAAACTGGCCGACATCGTGTTCCACGAGAAACTGGGCACCGTCGCCGACAAGGTCGAGCGGGTGGCGAAACTCGCGCGGTGGCTGGTCGAGAGCGGCGCGGTGAGGCCCGGCGCCGCTCCTGCCGCGCAAACCACGCCTCCCCTGCATCCCGCAGTCATGCTGGCGGATGCCAGCACCCACGGTCGTGCCAGTGGCGACGGCCAGCCCCCTCGCACGACCGTGGGTGCTGGCCGTCGCCAGCATGACCCGGTTGCGGAGGATGCTGACCGCGAGCACGGCGACGGCGGGGCAGAAAGCGCAGTTGCCACCCTCGCCGACCTCGCCGAAATCGCCGCGCGGCTGTGCAAGGCCGACCTCGTCAGCGCCACCGTCGGCGAATTCCCCGAAGTCCAAGGCATCGTCGGCGGCCATCTCGCTTGCGCCGAAGGCCTCGACCCCCGAATCGCCGACGCGATCCGCGACCACTACAAGCCGGTCGGGCCGAGTGATAAGGTGCCGACTGCTCCGGTAACGGTGGCTGTAGCAGTAGCGGATAAGCTAGATATGCTAGCTTCGTTTTTCTACGAAAGTATGAAGCCAAGCGGATCGAAAGACCCGTTTGCGCTGCGCCGAAATGCTCTCGGAGTGATACAACTTCTAGAAGTTAACGCTATTCGGATCAGCCTCAGTCGAGTGATCTTGAATCTCGGTAAATTCGGTATGCTATTTCCTTTACAGTCTTTATCGCGACCAACTATGCAAAACTTTATAGATGATTATAGTGTATATTGGGAAGATTATCTTATCCTTCCGCGGCTAAAAGGATTACTCGAGTCTGTCTCTAGCGGATTAGTCGATTATTCGCATGTGTATATGGTTAAAGGCCTTATGCGAGTAATTGAAAGCTTGCCGAGCTTCCTAATCGAACGCCTTAAAGTCCAACAGCGCGATGCCGGCATCCGCCCTGACGTCATCGACGCGGCGTTCAGCCTCGGCGGCGAAGACGACCTCGTTCGCCTCGTCGCCCGGGCGCGTGCACTCCAGGCTGTCCTACAGACCCCCGATGGGGCTAGTCTGTTGGCGGGGTATCGGCGAGGGGCGAATATCGTGCGGATCGAGGACGGCAAGACACCGGGGGCGAGCGACGGCGCGGTCAACGCCGACCTGCTCAGCGAACCCGCCGAGATCGCGCTTAATGCCGCCCTCGACGCCGCCGTGCCGGAGGCGAACGCGGCGATCGCGGCCGAGGATTTCGCCGGGGCGATGACCGCGCTCGCGCGCCTGCGCCCGGCGGTCGATGCGTTTTTCGAACACGTCACCGTCAACGCGCACGAGACCGGGATGCGGCGCAACCGGCTGGCACTGCTCGCGCGGCTGCGGACGGCGGTGCATTCGGTCGCCGACTTTTCGAAGCTCGAGGGGTGAAAGTCGGTCAAAGCGTGCGATTGTGTCACGTTTCACCGCGTCGCGCCGCATGAATCCCGGTCAAAGTGTGATCGTAAGTAACCTTCCAAGGATCGTCGATGGCCCTCGTTTCCGCCTCCGCCGCCCCCGCCGCTAACGACCGCCGTTTCGTCTTCCGCTTCGGCGGCGGGAGCGCCGACGGCGACGCGGGGATGAAGACGCTGCTCGGCGGCAAGGGCGCGAACCTCGCGGAAATGGCGGCGATCGGCCTGCCTGTCCCGCCGGGGTTCACCATCGCGACGAGCATGTGCCAGGTCTATTACGACGGCGGCGAGACGTTTCCCGATAGCCTCAAGGCCGAGGTCGCGGCGGGAATCGCGCATATTGAGGGCGTTGTCGGTTCTGCGGCTGCCGCCGCGGTCGGCTTTGGGTCGCCCGACAACCCCCTCCTCGTCTCGGTTCGCTCGGGCGCGCGAGTGTCGATGCCCGGCATGATGGACACCGTCCTCAACCTCGGCCTCAACGACGTTACCGTCGAGGGGCTGGCGAAGGTCAGCGGCGACGCGCGCTTCGCGTGGGACAGCTACCGCCGCTTCATCCAGATGTACGCCGATGTCGTCCTCGGCCTCGACCATTATCTGTTCGAGGAGGCGCTTGAGATCCTGAAGGAGGACCGCGGCGTCACCCTCGACACCGAACTCAGCGCCGACGACCTGAAGGGGCTGGTCCGCGAATATCTGGCGAAGGTCGCCGCCGAATGGGGCAAGCCGTTCCCGCAGGACGTCCACGCGCAATTATGGGGTGCGGTCGGCGCGGTGTTCGGGTCGTGGCGGTCGGAACGCGCGCGCGTCTACCGCCGGATCAACGACATTCCCGAGGCGTGGGGGACCGCCGTCACCGTCCAGGCGATGGTGTTCGGCAACATGGGGGCGACGAGCGCCACCGGGGTCGCGTTCACGCGCGATCCGTCGACCGGGACCCGCGCGCATTACGGCGAGTTCCTCATCAACGCGCAGGGCGAGGACGTCGTCGCCGGCATCCGCACGCCGCAATATCTGACCAAGGCGGCGCGTGAGACGGCGGGGGCGCGGGCGGCGTCGATGGAGGAGGCGATGCCGGTCGTGTTCGCCGAGCTGGCGGGCGTCTTCGACCTGCTCGAACGCCACTACCGCGATATGCAGGACATCGAATTCACCGTCCAGCAGGGCAAGTTGTGGATGCTCCAGACGCGGTCGGGCAAGCGCACCGCCAAGGCCGCATTGAAGACCGCCGTCGACATGGCCAACGAGGGGCTGATCACGCATGAGGAGGCGATCCTGCGCGTCGATGCCGCCGCGCTCGACCAGTTGCTCCACCCGACGCTCGACCCGAACGCGCCGCGCGACGTGCTGACCAAGGGCCTGCCCGCCTCGCCCGGCGCGGCGAGCGGCATCGCCGTATTCGATTCGGAGACCGCCGAGCGCCGCGCCGCGTTAGGTGAGGATGTCATCCTCGTCCGTACCGAAACCAGCCCCGAGGACATCAGCGGGATGGTCGCGGCCAAGGGCATCCTGACCTCGCGCGGCGGCATGACGAGCCACGCCGCCGTCGTCGCACGCGGGATGGGGCGTCCGTGCGTCAGCGGCGCCGGGGCACTGTCGGTCGACCTCAAGACCCGCACCGCGCGCGTCGCCGGACGGACGATCGCCGAGGGCGACGTGCTGACGATCGACGGTTCGACCGGCGAAGTCATGGCGGGCAAGGTCGCCACCGTCGAGCCCGAGCTTCACGGCGACTTCGGGCGGTTGATGGAATGGGCCGATACCCACCGCCGGATGAAGGTGCGGACCAACGCCGAAACCCCGCTCGACTGCAAGGTCGCGCGCCAGTTCGGGGCGGAGGGCATCGGCCTGTGCCGGACCGAGCATATGTTCTTCGAGGCGTCGCGGATCACCGCTGTCCGCCAGATGATCTTGGCGGAGGACGAGGCCGGGCGGCGGACGGCGCTGGCGGTTCTCCTCCCCGAACAGCGCGCCGACTTCGCCGCGATCTTCACGATCATGGCGGGGTTGCCGGTGACGATCCGCCTGCTCGACCCGCCGCTCCACGAATTTCTGCCGCATGCCGAAAGCGAATTTGACGACGTTGCGGCCGCCGTCGGCCTGTCGGTCGACGCGCTCAAGCGGCGGGTGGCGGAACTCCACGAATTCAACCCGATGCTCGGTCATCGCGGGTGTCGTCTCGGGATCACCTACCCCGAAATCTATGCGATGCAGGCGCGCGCGATCTTCGAGGCGGCGGTCGATGTCGCGCAGGCGACCGGCGCGGCGGTGGTCCCCGAGGTCATGGTCCCGCTCGTCGCAACCGCGCGTGAACTCGAAATCACCCGCGCCGCGATCGACGCCGAGGCGCGCGCCGTGTTCGCCGAAAAGGGGCACACGCTCGATTACCTTGTTGGCACGATGATCGAGCTACCGCGCGCGGCGCTGCGGGCGAAGGAGATCGCTGCGCACGCCGACTTTTTCTCGTTCGGGACCAATGACCTGACGCAGACCGCGCTTGGCATCAGCCGCGACGACGCCGCGAAGTTCCTCACCGCGTACGTCGAGCAGGGCATCTACGCCCGCGACCCGTTCGTGACGATCGACGTCGAGGGCGTCGGCGAACTGATCGCGCTGGCGGCAGAGCGTGGACGCGACGCCAAGCCGTCGCTCAAACTCGGGATTTGCGGCGAACACGGCGGCGATCCGGCGAGCATCGCCTTCTGCGAGTCGCTGGGATTGGACTACGTCAGCTGCTCGCCGTACCGCGTCCCGATCGCGCGGCTGGCAGCGGCGCAGGCGGCGTTGCGGGCGCTCTAAATCCTCCCCCATCGGGGGAGGGGGGCCGCGCCCCTTCCGGCGTGGTGGAGGGCGGTGACCGGTGCGGCGCGCGTCCCGCCCGGTCACCCCCGCCGTCGCGCAAGGGCGCGCCACCTCCCTCCGAGGGGGAGGAGTTAGGCTTAAAGCTTCCCGAACCGCGCCTCGTATTCAGTCAACCGCCCCTCGTCGATCAACGTCGCCTGCTCGACGAGGCGGTCGCGGGCGATGCGCCCGTTGAATGCGCCAAGCCGCGTGTCGGTGTCGGCCGCCTCGTCGGGCGTCAGCCGCGCGAGCCGGTCGATCGACCCGAGTCCAAGGGCGTCGAGCGCAGCGGCGAACTTGTCGCCGACGCCCTTGAGGCGACGAATGTCGGGCAGGGTCGCGGGCGCGGGTACGGTCGCGGCCGGGGCATCGACACCGCCGTCGCCGATGACGATTGGCCCCGTCCCGGCGATCGGCTCGGTCATCGGCGTCAGCGGGGCGATCGGCTCGATCTCCGCCAGCGGAGCCATCGCCGCCATCCCCGGCAGGTGCGCCTGCGTCGGGCGCTTGGCCTTGGCCAGATCGCGCTTCAACCGGTCGATCTCGTCGGCAAGCGGCCGCATCGCCGCTTGGGCGGCCGCCAATTCGCGCTGCGCCGCGTCGGCCTGCGTCCGGGCGGCGGCGGTGGCGGCGACGTTAGCGACCGAATCGGCAACGCCGCTGCGGCGCGTGGCCCGGCCCCAGATCAGTCGCCCGAGGACCAGGCCGACGACAACGCCAAGCACCGTCCACGCAAGGGCCAGCGGGTCGAGCACGAACGTCGTTGGCATCGGCGGTCCTTCGTCGTCGGCGTCGCGGGGGGACGCAGCGGGTGGTTCGCCTGCCTTTCTACTGCTAATCGAGCGCGATGCCAGCCGCTCCGCCCGCGTTCGCCCCCACCGGGCCGCCGCCCCTCCCGTCGCGCCGCCTGACACTTGTCGCCGTGATGATCGTCCTGCTGCTATCGGCGCTCGACGGGACGATCGTATCGACGGCGATGCCGCGCATCATCGCCGAACTCCACGGGCTTGAGCGGATCGCGTGGCTGGGGACGGCGTATCTGCTCGCGTCGACCGTGACCGTGCCGATCTACGGCAAGCTTGGCGATCTGTACGGCCGCCGCCCGATCCTCGTCTTCGGCGTCGTCGTTTTCCTGGCGGGGTCGATGCTGTGCGGGCTGGCGGGCGAGTTCGGGGCGCTGCCGCTGATCGGCGACGCGATGAACCAGTTGATTGTCTGCCGCGCGCTCCAGGGCATCGGCGCGGGCGCGTTGACGACCGGAGCCT
This sequence comes from Sphingomonadaceae bacterium, assembly GCA_043742745.1. Classification (GTDB taxonomy): domain Bacteria; phylum Pseudomonadota; class Alphaproteobacteria; order Sphingomonadales; family Sphingomonadaceae; genus Polymorphobacter_B. Next base: position 9,446 of record JAYTXW010000108.1, on the reverse strand, counting down.
TTGCCGCCGTCGCCGACATCGTCCCCCCCGCCGAACGCGGCAAATATGTCGGCCTGTTCGGCGCGATGTTCGGCTTCGCCAGCATCGCCGGGCCGGGGATCGGCGGCGCGCTGACCGAACACGCGACGGTGACCTTTGCCGCGCACGTCATCAGCGGTTGGCGCTTTGTCTTTTACGTCAACCTGCCCTTGGGCGCGGTCGCGTTGTGGATCCTGACGACGCGCCTACCGAACACCGGGGCGCAGGTGGGCGGCGAGCGGCGGATCGACTGGAGCGGCGCGGCGCTGATCCTCGCCGCCTTCGTCCCCCTCCTGCTCGCGCTGTCGTGGGGCGGACACCAGTTCGCGTGGGGGTCGCCGGTGATCGTCGGCATGATCGGCGGTGCGGTCGCCGCCCTCGCCATGCTCATTGCAACGTCGCGCGGCAAGGGCCACGCCGTCGTCCCGCTCGACCTGTTCGCCGAACCGGTGTTTGCGCGCGGCAACCTCGCGCTGTTCATCATCAACGTCGCCTTCATGGGGCTGGTGATGTTCCTGCCGCTGTATCTTCAGGTCGCACGCGGGGCGAGCGCGACCGACAGCGGCTTTGCGCTGCTCCCGCTCATGGGCGGCATCCTTGTTGCGAGCATCATTTCCGGGCAGGTCACCAGCCGGTTGCGGGTGTACAAGCCGGTCATCGTCGCCGGCGCAATCGTCACCCTCATCGCGGTCGCGCTGATGCTCCAGATCGGGCCGGATACGTCGCGCGCCGGCCTGTTATGGCGGCTGGCGCTGCTCGGTTTCGGCCTTGGCCCGGCGCAGGGGATGTTCAACCTCGCGATCCAGAGCGCCGTGCCGGTGCCGCGGATCGGCGTCGCGACGGCGTCGGCGCAGTTCTTCCGCCAGATCGGCTCGACCGTCGGCGTGGCGCTGTTCGGCGCGGTGCTGACCAACGCGCTCGCCGCCGAACTCCCCCGGCGCGCGCCGCTCGTCGCCACCGCGACCGCCACCGGGGGCAGTGTCGATATCAGCCACGCGCAGACACTGGCGATGAACCCGGCGGCGCTGACGGCGGCGCTCGCCGCGCGCGGGGTGACCGATCGGGCGCGAGTGGCGGCAACGCACGAGGGCCTGCGCGACAGTTTTGCGGTCGCGATCGTCGGGCTGTTCCCGATTAGCGCCGTGCTGTTCATCGCGTCGTTGCTCGTCACCCTTTTCGTTCCCGGACGGCGGTTGCGCGGGCGCGAGGACATGGACCTTGCCGTCGCCACCGAGTCGGGTGCCCCCGGCGCGACCGCAGCGATCGGTGTTCCCGGCGCGATAGCGCCCATCGGTGTTCCCGGCGCGACCGCGCCCATCGGTATTCCTGCCGAATGAGCCGCGATCTGACTGCCGATATCGCGATCATCGGCGCTGGCATCGGCGGGGCGAGCCTCGCATATTTCGTCGCGCGCCACGGTGGCGGGTCGGTCGTCCTGATCGAGGCCGAAGACTCGCCCGGCTACCACACCACCGGGCGCTCGGCGGCATTTTGGGAGCCGACCTATGGCGGGGCAGGGGTCGTCCCGCTGTCGGCGGCAAGCCGCGCCTTTTTCGACGCGCCGCCGCCGGGCTTTGCCGAGCGCCCGTTGCTGACGCCGCGCGGTGCGCTTCATGTCGCGGCCCCGGGCGACGACAGCGCCCTCGCCGCATTGGCCGCCGACTTCGCCGGCTTCGGCGTCGCCACCGTGCCGCTCGACGCCGCGGCGATGGCGAGTTTCCCGATCATCGGCGGCGGGTGGGAGCGCGCCGGGTTGCTCGAACGCGATTGCCACGACATCGACGTCGCCAGCCTCCACGCGGGGTTTCTGGCGGGGGCGCGGCGGGCAGGTGCGGTGCTGATGACCGATGCGCGGGTAACCGGGATGACGCGCGACAAGGGCCGCTGGCACGTCGCCACCGCGAACGGCGCTGTCACCGCGCGCGTCGTCGTCAACGCCGCCGGGGCGTGGGGCGATACGGTCGCCGACCTCGCGGGGGCGTCGCCGCTCGGGCTGGCCCCGCTGCGGCGGACGATGGTCGTCCTCGATATCGACCCGCCGCCGCCGCCCGACTTGCCGGTCGTGTTCGACGCGGGCGGCAGCTTCTACTTCAAGCCCGACGCCGGACGGCTCTGGCTATCACCGCACGACGAGATCGCCGATGTCGCCCGCGATGCCGCGCCGGAGGAACTCGATATCGCCGTCGCGATCGACCGTTTTGAACGCGCGACGACCGCCCGCGTCCGCCGCGTCGAGCGCAGTTGGGCGGGGCTGAGGACGTTCAGCCCCGATCGCAACCCGGTCTTTGGCTTCGACGCGGTCGTACCGGACTTTTTCTGGTGCGTCGGCCAGGGCGGGTTCGGCATCCAGACGGCACCCGCCGCGGGCGACCTCGCCGCGCGCCTCCTCCTCGGTCTTGATGCAGGACCAGTCGACTCAGACCTCTATTCGCCGGCGCGCTTCGGCTGAGGCGAAGAAACCATTTTCCGACAGGGGGTTGGATCGATTATACTCTGCTCGTCGCCACCGGGCGGCATTGCTCTTTCTCATTGTGAGGTCGGCTGTCGTTCGCTCCCCCATCGGGCGCGAGAGAAATGAATTTTTTGCGCGGGCGTGACGTTAGCGTGACTTTCGCGCCGAAAGGCGTCGGCTTAAGAGGGCAAGCGGACGCGCAAACGCCGCGCTTCACCGTGAACTTCGTTTGAACTTAGCGAGGATTCTGGTTCGTTTGCGGTTCACTCCGCCGCACGCATCGCAAGGATCGCGGCGTTGGCCAGCGCGTCGGCGCGCTCGTTATCGGGGTCGCCCGAATGGCCCTTGACCCAGCGCCAGTCGATCGTGTGCGGGGCCGCCGCCACAACGAGCGCCTGCCACAGCTCGACGTTTTTAACCCCGCTGCCGTCGGCAGTGCGCCACCCCCGCCGCGCCCAACCATGAACCCATTTGGTGATTCCGTCGCGGACGTAGACGCTGTCGGTCGACAGGATGACGTCGCACGGGCGGGTGAGAGCCTTCAATGCCTCGATCGCGGCGGTCAGCTCCATGCGGTTGTTGGTCGTATGCCGTTCGGCCCCCATCAGCTCCTTCTCGGTCCCGCCGAGTCGCAGTATCGCCCCCCAGCCGCCGGGGCCGGGGTTGCCCTTGCACGCGCCGTCGGTGGCGATGACGACGCGCGGGCGGCTCCCGCCTTGATTGCTCACGCGCCCAGCACCTCGGCGATGGTCGCGCTGCGGTACCACGCGAGGCGGCGCGCAAATGCCATCGGGTCCTTCTTCGTCACCAGCGCGTCGGCGGGGGTCGTGATCCAGTCATAGGCGCGCGACAGGATGAAACGCAGCGCCGCCCCCCGGCACAGCAGGGGCAACGCGGCGACCTCGGCGGGGGTCAACGGATGGGTGCTGCGGTACCCCGCGATCACGGCGCGGGCGAGCGCGGGGTCAAACCGGCGGCCATCGCCGGAGAAGCACCACGCCGCGTGCATCACCGCCAGATCATAGGCGCGCAGGTCGGTGCACGCAAAGTAGAAGTCGATCAGCCCGGTGACCCGCTGCCCCATCAGCAGGACGTTATCGGGGAACAGGTCGGCGTGGATCGTCGACCGGTCGAGCCCGTCGGGCCAGCGCGCTGTCAGCGCCCCCAGCTCGTCGTCGACGATCGCTGCGAGACCGGGGGCGACCGCCCCGAAGCGGTCGCCGATGCGGGTCGCCAGTGCGCGCCACCCGGCGGGGCCGTGCTCGTTGACGCGGACGGGCGCGAAGTCGGCAAGCGCCTGGTGCATTGCGCCCATCGCCGCCGCCGCGGCAAAGGCATCGTCGGGCGTCGGCGCGCCGACCGAGACGCCGGGGACGAACTGGATCAGGCACGCCGGACGCCCGCACAGCATCTGAAGCGCGCGCCCGCCGCGATCGACGACCGGGCGCGGGACGGGCAGGCCCTTGTCGGCAAGGTGCGTCGTCAGCGCCAGGAAATAGGGCAGGTCGGCGGCGTCGACCCGGTCTTCGTACAAGGTGAGGAACAGCCGCTCGCCGCGGTCGGTATCGAGCATGAAGTTGGAGTTCTGGATGCCCTCGGCGATCCCCTTGAAGGTCACCGCCGTGCCCAGGTCGTATCGGGTGAGAAAGTCGGCGAGCGCCTCGGCGCTCACAGGTGTAAACACCGCCATCAGGTGAAAGGGCCGCGTTCAGGCATCAAGGCCGCGTGGCAGCTTGAAGACGACGTCCTCGACCGCGCTGGTGACGATATCGGTCGACGTCTGATAGCGTGTCGCGAGCAGGGTCATCAGCTCCTGCACCAGGACCTCGGGGGCCGATGCCCCGGCGGTGACGCCGACGGTGGCGACGCCGTCGAACCAGTCCCAGTCGAGGTCGGCGGCGCACGGGATCAGATGGGCGCGCGTCCCGGATCGCTCGGCGACCTCGCGCAGCCGCTGCGAATTCGACGAATTGACCGCGCCGATGACGAGGACAAGGTCGCACTGCGGCGCGATCTGCTTGACCGCCGCCTGCCGGTTGGACGTGGCGTAGCAGATGTCCTCGCCCTTGGGCCCGCTGATCGACGGGAAGCGGCGCTGGAGGCACGCAACGATCGCGGCGGTGTCGTCGACCGACAGCGTCGTCTGGGTCAGGAAGCCGACATTGTCGGGGTCGGCGACGGTCACCGCCTCGGCGTCGGCGAGCGTTTCGACCAGCGTCATCGTCCCCGGCGGGACCTGACCGAAGGTGCCGATCACCTCGGGATGGCCGGCATGGCCGATGAACAGGATCGGGCGTCCCTGCGCCACCAGCCGCTCGGCCTGCCGGTGGACCTTCGACACGAGTGGGCAGGTCGCGTCGAGGTAGTTCAACCCGCGCGCCGCCGCCGCGATGGGGACCGCCTTGGGCACCCCGTGAGCGCTGAATACGACGGGGACGCCGTCGGGTACCTCGTCGAGCTCCTCGACAAAGACCGCGCCCTTGATCTTGAGGGCGTCGACGACGTGGGCGTTGTGGACGATCTCGTGGCGGACATAGACGGGCGCGCCGAAGCGTTCGATCGCCCGCTCGACGATCGTCACGGCGCGGTCGACCCCGGCGCAGAAGCCGCGCGGCGCGGCAACGACGACGCGCAGGGGCGGCAGGATGGGCAATGGCACACTACTCATACTGAAAGCCTCTACGCGAATCGCCGCCCGTGCACCATAACTTGTGCGCGCCGCCCGTGTTTCTTATGGTACGGCCAATCGTCGCGAAGGGTTTCAGCTTGGGTTATCGGGTTTGGGTCGCGGTCATCGGCCTTGTCATGCTGGGCGGGGCGCTGAGTGGATGCGAACGCAACCCCCTGCTCGTTCGGCGGTCGGCGTGCCCGGCAGTCGCCGTGCCCAACTTCACTGGCGACACGACCCTGTTCAGGGGTGACCGCACAGCGGCGAGCGACATCGACGTCGTCGCGGTAGTCACCAATGTTCGTGGGGTCTGCGCCGACGCTGGCGAACGACTGACGACCAACATTACCTTCGACGTGGTCGCAAGGCGAATTGCTACGGCGGGCGCACGGACGGTGACGTTGCCGGTGTTCGCAAGCGTCGTTCAGGGCGGCAATCTGCTCGTGTCGAAGCAGGTTAGTCAGGTCGCGGTTGCCTTTGCCGATGGTCAGGCGCGCGCCCAGATAAGCGCTTATGCCCATGCCGAGGTCGATCGCGCGGCGACGCAGATGAGCGCGGCGATGACGAAGAAGGTTGAGCGCAAGCGCAGGCCCGGCGATCTCGATGCGGCGACCGATCCGCTGGCCGATCCGGAGGTCAAGGCAGCGATTCGCGCCGCGACGTTCGAGGTGCTGATCGGCTTCCAGCTGAGCGACGATGCGCTGGCGTACAATGCCGCGAAATAGGGCGACGAAGTAGCGCTTCAGATAGAGGTTGTGCGGCGCACCATGTTGCGGCACTCTTGTCTCGTCGTCGGGCTTCGGCCTGGTGCAGGCGCGGGAGAGTGCGGCGGACACCCTGATACTAGGGACCGTCGCCGCCGAAGGAGCAAGCCGTCCCCGGCAATCTCTCAGGCACCAGGGACCGCGTCGGTGCAATAGCGACGATCTGGAAAGCGGGCACGGCTACGGTCGATACCCCACCGAAGGGGTAAGCCGGGAAGCCCGGTCAAAGCTCTCAGGTGCAAGTGACAGACGGGGACGCGGCTGGTGGTTCCACCGGTCGGACTCTGTCGCCAAGGCTTGCATGACCCACCTGGTCCTTCCCCTCGACGCGCTCCACCGCCGCCTTGGCGCGCGGATGATCGACTTCGCCGGCTACGTGATGCCGATCCAGTACGACGGGATCATCGCCGAGCATCAATGGACGCGATCGAGTGCCGGGCTGTTCGATGTCAGCCATATGGGCCAGCTAACGCTGCCGCTGACTGCCGATGTCGCGCTCGAGGCGCTTTTGCCCGGCGACATCATGGCGCTGAAAACGGGGATGCTACGATACTCGCTACTGCTCAACGATAACGGCGGCATCCTCGACGACTTGATGGTGACCCGGCGCAACGACGGCGCGGGGTACGGCGATCTTTACCTTGTGGTCAACGGCGCGACCAAGGGCGCGGACCTCGCCCACCTTCGTGCCGCGGGGCTCGACGTTGCCTACCGCGACGACCTTGCGCTCCTCGCGCTGCAGGGGCCGAAGGCGGTGACCGTGCTCGACCGCATGGTTCCGGGCGTTGCCGCGTTAACGTTCATGCGCGGCGCCGCCTTCGACTGGGGCGGCGCGCCACTGTGGATCAGCCGCTCGGGCTACACCGGCGAAGACGGGTTCGAGGTGTCCCTCCCCGCCGACCGCGCCGAAGCCTTTGCCGAGGCGCTACTCGCCGCTCCCGAAGTCCACCCGATTGGCCTCGGCGCGCGCGACTCGCTACGGCTGGAGGCGGGATTGCCGCTCTACGGCCACGACCTGACCCCCGACATCACCCCGATCGAAGCGGGGCTGGCCTTCGCCATTTCGAAGCGCCGCCGCGTCGAGGGCGGCTTCGCCGGCGCGACTACCATCCTTGCCCAGCTCGCAGATGGTCCCGCGCGCCGCCGCGTCGGGCTGGCCATCGACGGTCGTCAGCCGGTGCGCGAAGGGGCAACGGTCATCGTCGACGATGCCGTCGCTGGGGCCGTTACCAGCGGCGGCTTCGGCCCCGCGCTCGGGACACCGATCGCGATGGCCTATGTCCCCGCTGCTGTCGCCACCGAAGGTACGCGGCTGCAGGTCGAGGTGCGCGGCAAGCGCCTCGACGCGACCGTCGTCCCGATGCCGTTCTTCCCCAAATCCTATGTTCGAGGAGCCACGACATGACCCTCTACTTTACCAAGGACCACGAATGGGTGTCGGTTGACGGCACGAGCGGCACGGTTGGCGTTACCGAGTACGCGCAGGGACAGCTTGGCGACGTCGTCTTCGTCGAGGTTCCCGCTGCCGGAACGGCGGTCGCCAAGGGGGCGGCGGCGGCAGTCGTCGAGTCGGTCAAGGCGGCTTCCGACGTCTACTCGCCGGTGTCGGGCGCGGTAACCGAGGCGAACACCGCGCTCGAGGCGGAACCGGCGCTGGTCAACACCGACCCCGAACGATCCGGCTGGTTCTTCAAGCTGACGCTATCGGCGCCCGACGAACTTGCAGGCCTGATGGACGAAGCGGCATACAAGACCTTCGTCGCGAGCCTTTGATGGCGTGGGATCCCCAGGCTTATGCCGTCCACGGGGCCTTTGTCCCCGGCCTCGCCAACGCTGCGTTCAACCTGCTTGGGGCCGCGCCGGGGGAGCGCATTCTCGACCTCGGCTGCGGTGATGGTGTTCTGACCGCACGGCTGGTCGCGGCAGGGTCCACCGTCGTCGGCATCGACGCCGACCCGGCGATGGTCGCGGCGGCGACGGCGAAGGGGCTCGACGTTCGCGTCGGCGACGGGCGGCGATTGGGCTTTACGAGCGAGTTCGACGCGGTGTTCTCGAACGCTGCGCTCCACTGGATGGGCGAACCTCGACCCGTCATCGCTGGCGTCGTCCGTGCGCTCAGACTGGGCGGGCGTTTCGTCGGTGAATTCGGCGGCCACGGCAATATCGCCGCGATCCGCGTCGCCGTCGGGGCTGTCCTTGCGGCGCGGGGATACCGGGCACCGTCAGCCGAGGAGAACTACTACCCGACCGCGCCTGAATATCGTGCCGCCCTCGAAGCAGGGGGGCTGGTCGTCGATGCCTGCGACATCATCCCGCGCCCGACCCCGATTGCCAGCGGTATGTCGGCGTGGCTTCAGACATTTCGCGGCAGCTTCATCGATGCCGCCGGGGTCCCACCCGACAAGCGCAGCCAGGTCATCGAGGACACCAGGGCGATGCTCCGCCCGATCCTCGCGGACACGGGCGGCAACTGGATCGCCGATTATGTTCGCCTGCGCTTTGCCGCGCACAAGCTGGAGTAGACTATGCGTTACCTCCCCCTGACCGACGCTGACCGGGCGTCGATGCTGCAGACCGTTGGCGTCGCCGACATCGACGCGCTGTTCGCCGACGTTCCAGCAGCGGCTCGGCTCGACGGTCCGATCCCCGGCCTGTCGCATCATATGCCCGAGATGCACGTCGAGCGGCACCTTGGCGCGCTCGCGGCGCGCAACATGACCGCGAGCGGCGGGCCGTTCTTCGTCGGCGCGGGGGCGTACAAGCACCATGTGCCGGCGACCGTCGATCACATCATCCAGCGGGGCGAGTTCCTGACCGCGTACACGCCGTACCAGCCCGAAATCGCGCAAGGGACGCTCCAGGTCTTGTTCGAGTTTCAGACGCAGGTCGCGCGGCTGACCGGAATGGAGGTCGCCAACGCCTCGATGTACGACGGCAGCACGGCGATGACCGAGGCCGTGTTCATGACGCGCCGGGTAACGCGACGCGCCACCGCCCGCGTGTCGAGCGGGGTTCACCCGCACTATGTCAACGTGCTGACGACGCTGACCCAATTCACCGATGACAAGGTCGTCGCCCGGACCCCCGACTTTACCCCCGACGACGACCTTGCCGAGCTCGCGGCGGCCGTCGATGGCGACACCAGCTGCGTCGTCGTCCAGAACCCCAACGTCTTCGGCCATGTTGCCGACCTCGCCCCGCTGGCTGCCGCGTGTCATGCTGCCGGGGCGCTACTGATCGTCGTCGTCACCGAAGTCGTCAGCCTTGGGTTGGTCCGCTCGCCCGGCGAGATGGGGGCCGACATCGTCGTCGCCGAGGGCCAGTCGATCGGCAACGGCCTCAACTTTGGCGGGCCGTACCTTGGCCTGTTCGCGTGCCGCGAGAAGCATGTCCGGATGATGCCGGGGCGGCTGTGCGGCGAGACGGTCGACGCCGACGGGCGGCGCGGCTTCGTCTTGACGCTGTCGACCCGCGAGCAGCATATCCGGCGTGAGAAGGCGACCTCGAACATCTGCACCAACTCGGGCCTGTGTGCGCTTGCCTT
>JAYTXW010000107.1:0-1961 GCA_043742745.1 Sphingomonadaceae bacterium | reverse complement strand
CGGCGACGACCGTCTGGTCGGGAAACACCCGGCGGACCCGGACGTGCGCGGTGCCGGGACGATCGACCCCGAGGAGTTGGGCGCTGCGCCGCGACAGGTCGATGATCCGCCCATCGACGAACGGGCCGCGGTCGTTAACCCGGACGACGAGGGTCCGCCCGTTGTCGAGGTTCGACACCTCGACGTAGCAGGGCAGCGGCAGCGTCTTGTGCGCCGCCGAGATCGCATCCTGATCGTAGCGCTCGCCGCTCGCGGTGGCGAGGGCGTGGAAGCCGGGGCCATACCAGCTGGCGATGCCGGTTACATCGTACGCGCCGTCATCGGCGGGCGTGTACCAGCGGCCCATGACAAAATAGGGTTGGCCGATCTTGACGCGGTCGGCGGACGGTGCGGCGTGGGCGACGCCACCGTGGTGCGGGGGTGCTGGCGGCGGCGCACGGGGTGCCGGGTGCGACGCGCAGGCCGCGAGGGAAAGCGCGAAGGCCAGTGTCACCCCGTGCAAGCGGAAACAGGGGTGGATCACATCACCGCAGCGCATCGCTGAGCAACCCGACCGACAGCGCGTACAAGTTCGAACAATTATACCCGAGTAGCGCCTGATAATTGCCGAAGGTCAGGAATGCCCGCCCGCCCGGACCGTCGGGCTCGACGAGAGTCGCGAGCGTTGTCTCGGCCGGCCATGCTGCCGCGAGCGGGGTCACGCCAAGCTCCCGCCAATCGGCGATCGACAACCACCGACTGTGTTTTGCCATCGCCTTGGCACAGCTTGTTGGCGCGACGAGGTTGCGGACGCGCGCCCGGTCGAGCTCGGCGGGGACCATAACCTCGACCCCCCACCCCGTTCCGGCCTGCCAGCCATCGGCGGCGAGTTTCGTCGCGATCGAACGCGCGATGTCGGGGCGTGACGTCCAGATGTCGGCGCGGCCGTCGCCGTCGCCGTCGCGGGCATAAGCGAGATATGTCGACGGCAGGAATTGCGGCTGCCCCATCGCCCCGGCCCATGACCCCGTCAACCGGTCGCGGGCGATGCCGCCGCGCGCAACGATGGTAACGACCGCCGCGAGTTCGCCGGTGAACAGGTCGCGCCGCCGCCCGTCGAAGGCGAGCGTGGCGAGGCTGCGCGGGACGTCGAAGCCGCCGGTGACCACCCCGTAACTCGATTCCATCCCCCAGATGCCGAGGACGACGGCCCCCGGCACGCCGGTCGCCGCTTCGTCGTTGACCAGGTCGACCCCCAGCGCCGCGCCGACCCCGCGACCGCGCGCGACGAGCACCGGATCGATGTGCCGCTCGGCATAGGTGGCGAACGTCGTCGGACGCGCCGCGCTGTTGGGCTGGGCACGGTCGAGTTCGACGACGCGCGGTGAATAACGCAGGCCGCCGAGAACGGCATCGAGCACGCTTGGTGCAACGCCCTTGGCCAGCTCGACGGCGCGGAAGCCCGCGAGCCACGCAACGAAATCGGCGGCACTAGCATCGGCACTGTCGCCGCTGACGCCTACGGCGGGGGGCACTCGTTGGGTGACCGGCGCGACCTCCGCGATGGCCGCTGTCGCTGCGACAAGGGCGGCGGCCAAGATCGGAGCAAATGGCAACATCACGCGGTTGCCATGCCATACCCGCGCTGCGAGGGCCACCGCTTAGCGGGTTGTAATGTAGGATATTGTCCTTTAACTGCCAATCTTCAGTTGGCCCGGTCGGAACCGGTCGACGACGCTAAGGAACGACGCATGAAGGCCGGCATCCACCCCGAATATCACATGATCAATGTGAACATGACCGATGGGACGAAGTTCCAAACGCGGTCGACCTGGGGCAAGGAGGGCGACACGATGTCGCTGGATATCGATCCGACATCGCACCCGGCGTGGATCGGCGGCGCGGGCAAGATGCTCGACGCGGGCGGTCAGGTCGCGCGCTTCAACAAGCGCTTCTCCGGGTTCGGGCTTGGGAAGAAGTAA
>JAYTXW010000106.1:0-5458 GCA_043742745.1 Sphingomonadaceae bacterium | reverse complement strand
AGCGCTGGACGTGGGGGAAGGCCTCGGTGTTGGCGCGCGCGTCGAGGGTGGCGCGCCCGGTCAGGCCGTTGTCCTCGGGGCGGACCTCACGCCCGAGATAGCGCTCGACGTCGCCGCGTCCCTCGATCCACGCGCGGCGGAGCTCGGGCAGGCCGGCGTGGACATTAATCGTCGCGGCGGCGTCGGTGTACGGGCCGCTGGGGTCGTAGATGCGGACGGGGGGTTCGTTGGCGCTCGCCTCGAGGACGACTTCGCGCATCGCGACGCGTAAGGACGGGAACAGCGACCCCGCGACGTGGATCTTGCGCGACCCCGGCAGCGGGCCGGTCGTGACGGGCATTTCGATGGGGGAATTAATGTCGGCCATGCGCGCTTACTCCAATGCGGGAGTGCGCGCGGGGGGTAGCCCACGAGCGCCCTCCCTCCGCCGGGGTCAACCGGATCAGGTTCGGCGGGTCGCAGTCGTCAACTGCCTCTCAGCCGGTGAGGACCGGCCCCCCGGGGACGAGGGTGTTGTAGGCCGATGGCGGCGGCGGTCAATGCGTCAGGGTGGCTTCGCGGTCGGGCAGGAGTTCGCTGGCCCACCCGCGATCCGTCCCGCACACCTGGTCCCAGAAGCGGAAGTACAGGCCATAGTTGCAGCGGTAGTGGCGGTGGTGGAGATGGTGGTGTGACGCGGTGATCATCACGCGCCCCCACCAGCCGGCGACCCACGACCTGGGATAGACCTCCCACCCCATGTGGTTGGTGACGCCGTTCCACGTCATGACGGTCAGCACGACCATCAGCGCGGTGAGGTGGATGGGGATGACGAAGGCAAGGAGGGGGACGACGATCGCGCCGCTCGCGGCTTCGGTCCAGTGGAAGCTCATCGCCGCCCATGCCGTCGGCGGGCGACTCTCGTGGTGGACGGCGTGGACGCGGGCGAACACCGCCGGGCGGTGCATCCAGCGGTGACTCCAGTAGAAATACGTGTCGTGGGCGAACAGAAAGGCGAACGCGCTGACGGGAAGGGCGAGCCAACCGAGGACGCCGACCGGTGCGCCGTCGTAGATCGCCGTCCACCCGCGTGTCCGCCACAGCGCGCCGACGATCCCGGCGGGGACGCCGTAGATCGCCGCCGCCAGCAGCGAATAGAGGATTTCGTGGCGGACCTGCGCGGGGCGCTTGTCGGCGGTGGGACCGGCGTCGGGGTGGCGGCGCAGCGTCACCGCCGCCAGCGCGCCGCTCACCGCGAAATATCGCACCGCGACGATCAACGTCATCAGCGCGGCACCGGTGGCGAGAAGGCGGGCGAGGTCCATGGCGGGACGGTATAGCGCATCGGGTGGGCGGGGTGAACGGGACGCGGCGTCGCTGGGGTGAACGGGCGATTACGGACGCATTCAGACAACGGCCACAGCGGCCCGGCTACAACGGGGTCATCGTTAGCGAGAGGAGCGTTCGATGACCATCAAGTCGACTTTGCTTATGTGCGGTGCAGCGGCCCTCGCCGCACTGGCCCCGGTCGCCGCGTCGGCCCAGAGCAGCTTCTCGCTGTCGATCGGGTCGGGCTATGGCGGGTACTCGAGCTACTACCCGACCTATGGCGGCTACTCGACAAACAACGGCTACGCTAACCAGTATGGCTATAATGGCTATGGCGGGTACGGCCAGTATGACGGCGGTTATGCCGGCAACGACGACCGCTATGGTCGTTACAGCAGGGGGTATGGGCAGGGCTATGATCCATACGAGCGAGCGCGGCGTTACCAGCAGCTCCGCTACCAGCACGACGTGCGCGAACAGTACGAACGCCAACGCGAGTATCAGCGTCGCCTTGCCGAGTGGAGCCACCACAACGACGATGACGACGATTGACCTTGGCCGGACGTAAAATTGGCCTTGGCCGGACGTAAATTCGACCCCGCGCGGCCCTGACCGGGTCGCGCGGATTTGCGCGGGATCGACCGACGCGCGTGAATCCGCCGCCCTGTCCACGCCCGCGCATCCCGGCTATGCCTGCCGACGATGGACTTCGACCTCATCCTGGCAGGCGGCGGCTTGGCCAACGGGCTGATCGCGTTGCGGCTGGCCCAATTGCGCCCCGAGGTGCGGGTGGCGATCGTCGAGGCGGGAGAGAACGTCGGCGGCAACCATAGCTGGTCGTCGTTCGTCGCCGACATCAGCCCCGCACAGGTGGCATGGACCGCGCCGTTGATGGCGCATGCCTGGGACCGTTATTCGATTCGCTTTCCCGACCATGTTCGGACGCTCGACGCCGGGTATCGGACCGCGACGTCGGCGACGCTGGCGAATGCGATCGCAGCGGCAGGCGTGACCGTCCTGACCGACGCCGAAATCGTCGCGCTCGATGCGACGCGCGTGACGCTCGCCGATCAACGGACACTCACAGCGACGGCAGTGATCGACGGGCGCGGGCAAGCGAAGCCGCACGGGGCCACGCCGCCGCTCGATCTGCGCGCGCAGAAATTTCTCGGCATTGAGGTCGAGCTGACCGCCGATCACGGCCTCGACGGACCGGTGATCATGGACGCGACCGTGCCGCAGGTCGATGGCTACCGCTTCGTCTACACGCTGCCGTTCGGGCCGCGCACGGTTCTGGTCGAGGACACATATTACAGCGACGGGCGCGACCTTGCCCCCGACGTGCTGCGCGCTCGGGTGTTCGCCTATATCGCGGCGCAGGGGTGGACCGTCGCCCGCGTCATCCGCGAGGAGATCGGCGTCCTGCCGATTGCGCTGGATGGCGACATCGCCGCGTTCTGGGATGCCGCGCCGCCGATCGCCGCCGTGGGCTTACGCGCCGCGCTGTTCAACCCGATCACCGGCTACAGCTTTCCCGATGCGGTGCGGGTTGCCGATCTGATCGCCGCGCTGCCGTCGCTCGATCCGCCGCGCCTTTATGCCGCCCTGCGACACCACAGCGAAACGACATGGGCAGGCCGGAAATTCTATCGTTTTCTCAATCGGATGCTGTTCGATGCGGCGGCGCCGACCGAACGCTGGCGGGTGCTCCAACGCTTCTACCGGCTTGACGCGGGCCTCGTGCGGCGGTTTTACGCCGGGCAGTCGACACGGTGGGATATGGTCCGGACGTTGGTCGGGCGACCCCCGGTACCCCTCTCGCGCGCGCTCGGCGTCGTCTTGCGCTCGTGAGCGCATGAGCCTTGAAGGAAACACGATGACGACGGCAAAGACCGCAGCGGTGATCGGCAGCGGGTTTGGCGGGCTGGCCCTCGCCATCCGCCTCCAGTCGGCGGGGATCCAAACGACGCTGATCGAGCAGCGCGACAAGCCCGGCGGGCGCGCGTATGTCTTTGAGGACAAGGGGTTTATTTTCGACGCCGGCCCGACGGTCATCACCGACCCGTCGTGCCTCGAGGAGCTGTGGGCGCTCAGCGGGCGCAAGCTGTCCGAGTATGTCGAGCTGATGCCGGTCACGCCCTTCTATCGGCTGATGTGGGAAAACGGCTATATCTTCGACTATTCGAACGACGACGACAGCCTGTTTGCCCAGATCGAGGCGAAGAACCCCAAGGACGTCGCCGGGTACAAGCGCTTCCTCGCGTATAGCGAAAACGTCTTCCGCGAAGGCTATGAAAAGCTGGGCCACGAGGCATTCCTCGACTTCGGGACGATGATGAAGGCGGCACCGCAGCTGATGCGGTACGAGGCGTTCCGCAGCGTCTATGCGATGGTCAGCCGCTACATCGAGGACCCGCAGCTGCGCGAGGCGTTCAGCTTCCACTCGCTGCTCGTCGGCGGCAACCCGTTCAAGACGAGCGCGATCTATGCGCTTATCCACGCGCTCGAAAAGAAGTGGGGTGTATGGTTCCCGCGCGGCGGCACCGGGGCGCTCGTTCGCGGCATGGTCAAGCTGTTCGAAGACCTTGGCGGCACCGTGATGATGGGCAACGGGGTCAAAGCGATCCGCGCCGAGGGGGCGGCCGTCACCGGCGTCACCACGGCCGATGGCTGGTCCGGCAGCTTCGATGCCGTCGCGTCGAACGGTGACATCGTCCACACCTACCGTGACCTGCTGGCCGATCACCCGCGGGGGCGGCAGGCGGCGGGGATGATGAAGTGGAAAAGCTTCTCACCATCGCTATTCGTCATCTATTTCGGGCTGAAGCGTGAGCATCCCGATATCAAGCATCACACGATCGTGTTCGGCGATCGTTACCGCGAGCTGCTCGACGATATCTATAAGAAGGGCGTCGTTGCCGACGATTTTTCGCTGTACCTTCACCACCCAACCGCGACCGATCCGGCGATGGCCCCGCCGGGGTGTAGCGCGTTTTACGTCCTGTCGCCGGTGCCGCACATGGGTAAGTATAAGGGCGACTGGGAGGTCGAGGGCAAGCTGTACGCCGACCGCATCCTCGACACGCTCGAGGCGACGATGATCCCCGGGCTGCGCAACGATCTTGTGACGATGCGGACGTTTACGCCGAAGGACTTCGCGGTCGAGCTGAACGCCCATCTCGGCAGCGCGTTCAGCCTCGAGCCGGTTCTGTGGCAGAGCGCGTTCTTCCGCACCCACAACCGCGACGACGTGCTGAAAAACCTGTACTTCGTCGGGGCCGGAACGCATCCCGGCGCGGGCATCCCCGGCGTCGTCGGCTCGGCCAAGGCGACCGCCAAGCTGATGATCGCCGACATGGGAGCGGTCGGTATCGGGCATAACTCGGTCGCGATGGCGGCGGAGTGACCGCCGCGCAATGACGGATACCCTCGTCGCGGCGAGCCGAACGGCGATCGCGCGCGGATCGAAAAGCTTTGCGCTCGCGTCGCGGCTGTTTGACCCCGTTACCCGCGACCGCGCGACGTTGCTCTATGCTTGGTGCCGCCACGCCGACGATGTGATCGACGGGCAGATCGACGGGTTTGGCCGGGTCAAAGCGGACACGACGCCGGGCGAGCGGCTGGCGTCACTGGAGGAGGGGACGCGGGCGGCCTTGTCGGGGGCTGGCGGCGACACGCTCGCGTTCGCTGCCCTGGCGCGTGTTGCAGCAGAAACCGCGATGCCACGGCGCTACCCTCTCGACCTGATCGAGGGGTTCCGCTCCGACGTGGAAGAGCGGCGATTCGCGAGCTTCGACGACACGTTGACCTACTGCTACCACGTCGCCGGGTGTGTTGGAGTGATGATGGCGATCGTGATGGGGATTGATCCCGACGATGGGCCGACCCTCGACCGCGCGTGCGACCTCGGCCTCGCATTCCAGCTCGACAACATCGCCCGCGACGTCATCGAGGACGCAGCGAACGCGCGGTGCTATCTGCCCGAAGCGTGGTTGAGGGAGGCGGGGTTGACCCTTGCGACGTTCGCCGCCCCCGCCAACCGCGCCGCGCTTGCCACCGTCGTCGCGCGCCTGGTCGACGAAGCCGAACTCTACGCGGCATCGTCACGCTACGGGACACCAGACCTGCCGTGGCGATCGGCGTGGGCGGT
>JAYTXW010000105.1:0-13788 GCA_043742745.1 Sphingomonadaceae bacterium | reverse complement strand
GGTCAAGCCGGGGCGCAAGATGGGGCACGTCACGCGGCTTTGAGCGTTGAGCGCACATGGCAACCAACCGCGACACCCTCGACCGACAGATGCGCGACGCCGCTGCAGCAGGCAAGTTCGAGCTGGCGGCGAAACTGCGCGACGACCTCCGCGCGCTCGACGCCGCCGACGCGGCGCGGGCAGACGGCGGCCTTTACCGCCAGCAGCCTGGCGCAATGGGCCTCGGCAGCTCGCGGCAGGCGGTCGAGCCGCCACCCGGCTGGACGCCGCCAAAACGCCCGGATCCAATGACCGCGAACCGGAGCAAGTCGCGGAAGCGGTGACGGCTTAGCCCGCCATCGCCGCGCCCATCCGCCGGATCGCCGCGACCTTGGCGGTAAATGGATCCCAATCGTCGCGCTCGGCGATCGCCGCCCATACGGCTTCGATCTCGGCGATCGGCAGGCCGCACGGGGCAGCGTCCGACCAATAGGCGTGGGTTGGTGCGACGGCTGGAGCGAACGCGCGCACCGCCGCGACGAATACGGCAAACGCCGGGCCGCCATAGTCCGCCGCGCCTGGCCGCGCGCTGCCACCGCGCCAGTCGAACCAGAAGCGGTCGAGGTTCACGCGGCTGGCAACAAGTGCGGCGACGAGCGCCTCCGCCAGCGCCCGGTCGCGCGCATCGCCAAACGGCACGACGCCGAGCCGCCGCAGCAGCGCCGCCGTCAGCGCCGTCGTATAGCGGTTGCCGAAATCCTCGAGCGCCGGGCGCAGCAATTCGACCGGTGCAACCAGCCGCAGCGCCCCCGCCAGCTGAAACACGTTCCACTGGAGCGCCTCCGGCTGGCGGCCAAAGCTGTACAGGCCATGGTGATCGAAATAGGCGGCGGTGAAATCGGGATCCCAGCTTTGCGCGAAGCGGTACGGGCCATAGTCGAAGCATTCGCCGGTGATGTTGATATTGTCAGTGTTGAGGACCCCGTGGACGAACCCGGCCGCCATCATGCTCGCTGCTTGGCCCGCCGCATTTGTCACCGCATGGTCGATCAGTGTCGCATAGGGCGCATCGCTGCCGACACCGCCGAAATAATTGGTCAACACATACGTCACCAGTCGTGCCATGTCGTCAGCATGGCCGAGCGCCGCCAGCCGCTGGAACGTACCGTAGCGGATGTGCGAGTGGCTCAGCCGGACGAGGACGGCGCTGCGCGTCGGCGATGGTTCGTCGCCACGGTCGAGCGCTTCGCCGGTCTCGATCACCGACAGCGTCCGCGATGTGTCGACGCCGAGGCTGGCAAGCATCTCGGTCGCGAGCACTTCGCGGATCGCACCTTTGAGCGTCAGCCGCCCATCGCCGGCGCGGCTCCACGGCGTCGTCCCCGACCCCTTCGTGCCCAGGTCGATTAGCCGGTCACGACGATCGCGGCACTGCGCGAACAGAAAGCCACGCCCGTCGCCGAGGTCGGAGTTGTACGATCGGAACTGGTGGCCGTGGTAACGCAGCGCGAGCGGCGTCGCGAGGCTGTCCGGGAGCGCGTCGAAGCGACCGAAATGGCGCACCCAGTCGGCGTCGCTCAACCCGTCGAGGCCAATCTCGGCGGCGGCGCGGTCGTTGCGAAAGCGGACGATCGTCGCGGGGAAATCAGCGGGTTTGACGGGGTCGTAAAAACTTGGCCCGAGGTCGAGGACCGCCGCCGCGCCGCGAAACATCACGCGGCGTTATAGCCGCACGCGGCTCGGACGAAGCGGATCGTTTCGGCAAGTGCTGCGGCGCGATGGCTTTCGTCACTGGTGCCGATCACGGTGTCAACCGTCTCGCCGACGACAGCGTAGGTCAGCGCGGCGGCGAACGGAATGTTTATCCCCCCGGTAATGCGCCGTTTGGCCATCGCCGCCGCCATCTGCTTCGCCACCCAGTCGCACGTCACTTCGCGTGACGCGCGGTAGAACGGCTCGGCATCCGCCGACATCATCTGCCGTGGCTTGCCCTCGACACAAACCTCGCCGGTCAGCGTCTCCCATTCGCGGTGCTCGATGCAGAAGTTGATGCAGCGCGTGATCATCACGCCGGGCTCGAGGTCTTCGAGCGCATCGTTGCCCTGCATTACCGCGATCATCCGTTCGCCGTACATCCGCCCGATGTCGACGAGCAGGTTCTTCTTCGACCCGAAGTGATAGAAGATCGACCCTTCGGAGACGTCCGCGGCGCGCGCGATATCGGCAGTTCCAGTCGCAGCGAAGCCCTTCGTCGAAAACAACAGGTTCGCGGCCTCGAGCACCCGCTGGCGCGTCTCGGCAGGGTCATAACGACGACTGCGCGGTTCGACGGCACGGGTGGCCACGGTCATCCTTCTCCCAAATCCCAGATTCAATCCATGACGGAAAACTGAGCCTTAGTCAAAAACCGCTGTCGGCGCGGTGAACGTCGCGGATCAGCGCGTCGCCGCCGCCCGCTTTACCGCGCGGCGAACGACCGCCCCGCCGACCGCCGCTGCAATCATCCCGCCGGGACCCAGACGGCGCAGTACGGTCGGCAGCAACAGACCAACGATCGCCCCAGTAGGCCCCAAGGCAACGCCGCCGACGCTTCGCGCCAGACTGCGGCCAGCAAACATCGTCACGATCCGCGTTAACATCATGGTTCTCCTGCTCGAGGAGATAAATGCTTATCGCGGGTGGTCGGTTCAATAGTCGCACCCGATCGGCGCAGGCGATCAATAGTCGCGCCCAGATCGGCGCAGCGGATCAATAGTCGCGCTTGACGCGGAGGTTGGCGCTCGTCCCACCCAGCGTCGCGACGGTCGACAGGATCGAGAACGACCGCGACAGGGCGACCTCGATCGACGTCGCCGAATAGCCCTGCGCATCGGTCGCCAGCTCGATGTACAGCCGCCGCCCGATATATTTGCCCGCCGCGATCGTCGTCTTCCGCCCCGTCAGCGTATCGGCGGGGAGGGCGCGCAGCCGGTCGATCTTGAGCCCCTTGCGGACCGCGCCGAATGGATCAAGCGCCGCGCCAACACCACGCCCGTTGGTCCGCAAACTGGCGAGCGCCCCGGCGAGCTGGATTGCTTCGGGAGCCGACAGGGTCGTGATCGACGACCCGAACAGGACGCGGCTCAACACCTCGTCCTCGGGCAGCGCCGGGACCGAGGTGAAGCGGATGTCGGGATGGCGCGCCGTGCCGCCGAGGCTGAGGCCGGCGGTGAACCCCGAACTCGTGTTCTCGGCGACGATGTCGATAACCGGGTCGGGCGGGAAGCCGCCAGCGAAGCGGACGGCGCCGCGCGTCAGGCTGAAGCGTTTGCCCGAAAAATCATAGTCGCCGCGCACGAGTTGGACGCGCCCCGCAAACTCCGGTGCGGTCGCCCGCCCGGTGACGGTCAGCGCGCCGCGCCATAGCGAAGCGAGCCCAAGCCCCTCGACCGCAACATTGTCGCGCGCGGTCAGCGCCACGTCGAGGCTCCACTGTGTCGGCTTGACGACCTTCGGCGCGGTGCGCCCTAGGATTTCGGCGTTACGCTCGTCGACCGCGAGCACCGGAACGTCGGCGTTGGCGGTCGCCCGCCCGAGGCGGTAGCGCGCGCGGACGATGTCGAGCGCACCGCTGATGCGCCCGGCGCCGCCGTCGCTGTGGAACTTGAGCGTCCCTGTCGCCGTCGCGCGCAGGTCGTCGCGGTTGACCGCCTGCGCATTGTCGAGCGTCGCGGTGATGTCGAGCGGAAAGCCGCGTTCCGCCGCAAGGTCGATCCGCCCCGATCCACCGACCTTTCCATCCTTGCCGATCGTCCCCGTAAAGCTCGCAATGTCGAGGCGCGACTCGGTGAAGCGCCCGTCGATCGCAACATTGTCGACGACGCTGCCGAGCGTGAGGTTTTCGATCCGCGCCTTACGCGCGGCAACGGTTCCCGTCAGACGCGGATCGCCGAGACGGCCAGCGGCGTCGACCGCCAACGCGACCGGGCCGCGAACGTCGAGCGCCTCGACCCCGGCGAGCGCCCACAGCGCCTGCGCCGGACCGTCGAACCGCGCACTGCCCACCAGTGGCGCAGCGAGCAGGCGTTGCCGCAGCGTCCCGTCGCGCGCCAGACGCAGGTTGGCCTGTGCCCGCCCGACCGTCGCCCCGGCGGCGACAACCACCGCACGCAGCGCCGCCGCGTCGGCGGTCAACGCGGCGTTGACCCCGACATCGACCGGGGCCGACGACGCGACAAGCCCGGCGCGGGTCAACCCGGCAACGCGGAGCGCGAGCGTCCCGGTCGGTAAGCCGTTCGCTGGCAGCGCGACGCTCAGCGTTCCCGACGCCCGCCCGCCGAAGTTGAACGACGGGTCGGCGAGCGTCAGCAGCGATAGCCCGAGGGCGTCGGCGCGGAGGCTGGCGCGCACGCCGTCGCCGTAGCTGCCTGCGACCTCGACCCGGCCGTCGGGGGTCAGCACCATGACCGGAGCCAGCCGCCAGATGCCGCCGACGCGATCGACCGTCGCGCGGCGATCGAGCCTGAGCGGGCGCCCGTCGATCGTGCCGCTGGCATTAGCGTCGGCATGATCGCCGCTGGCGTGCGCGTCGAGGGCCACGGTGAAGGGCACTCCAGCGGTTCCGACGGCGGCGAGCGTCGCCGACCCGCCGGTGTTGGCATAGCTCAGCGCCGCCGTTGCGTTCGCCACGACCACGCCGGGAGCGCGGACATCGCCAAGGACCACACGAAGATCGACCACCGGCGACGCCCCACCGAGGACGGCATGGCCGACCACAGTCCCGCGCGCGATCCGCGCTGTGCCGATCGCTGCCCCATTCGCGGTCAGCACGAGGTCAGCACGTTGGAGACCGCCGATAGGAGCCAGTGCCAATGTGCCACCAAAGCCGCTCCCGCCGACCGCGAGGCGACCGCTGACGAGGTTCGCGGCGTCGACGGCCACACTTCCGCGTGCGGTTACCCCGGCCACGGTCGCGACGAGATCGGCTCCTGTGCCCCCCGGCGCGAGGCGCGCGTCGAGGCTCGCGGCCCCAACCGTCGTCGTGCCGTGCGCGACCACGGTCCACCCCGCCCCGCCCGGGGCAACGCGCGCCGATACGGCGGTGACGCCGAACCCCGGCGCGGCGAGGGCGAGATCGACCGTCGGCGCGGCGAGCGGCCCCGCGAAGGTCAGGACCGCCGGGCCGTAGTCGCGTGCCACTCCGCGCGTCGTGACATGGACATTTCCGGCGGCATCGAGGGTCCCCGCGCCAGCCTGAGTCAGCCCCGGCGCGACGAGGCGCAGGTCCGTCATTGCCACCGCGAGGTCGGGAGCAACGTCGATCGCGCCCGTTACCACCGGCAACCCGGCGAATATCGACTGGAACAGCGCCGAATCGACCCGCGTTGCGTCGGCGCGCACCGCGCCGGTCACCCGCGTCCCACCGCTCACGGGGAACGCACGAACCTTCATCGCGACGCGGGCGAGACCGAGATCGCCGACCGCATAGCGCGGGATGACCCCGTCGAACGTCGCGCCGTAATCGCCGTCGAAGGCGAGACGGACGACCGCCGCCCCGCTCACCCCGGCGCCGACCAGCCGGAACGGGCCGATCGCCGCATGATCGGCGACGGTGAAGGCCCCCGTCGCGCGCAAGCCTGTCAGCAAGGGGGCCGCTTCGCCGACGCCGCTCACTGTCGCGACGCTCGCTGCAACCGGGACGATCAGCGGCGCACGTCCAACCACATGTCCGGTCGCGCGAAGGGCCGTGAACCCCGTTGTCCCCCACGCGAACGCGGGGCTCGTCAGAACATAATCGGCAACCGGCGTTGCAAAGGTCCCCGCGACGCGCGCGCTCAACCCGATGTCGCGCCCGGTCAATCGAGGGAGTAGCGCCGCTGGCCGCAACGCGCGCGCGCCAATGCGGACCCCGGCGAAAACCTCGTGGCCGAAGTCGGCGGTGCCGCTGACGACTGCGGTCATCACCGCCGATGCCGCATCGATCCGCGCCGTCAGCACGCGCGCGGTCAGCCGTCCGTCGGCGCGCACCCGCACCCCGCCCGCCGTCGCCCGCGCGCCAAGCCCCTCGAACAGCGGTGCCGGGGCAACCGTTCCGCTGACAATCACCCGCCCCAGCGTTTCGGTCAGCGCAAGATTTGCCAGCGGCGCGCGGCCCAGCCGCGCCGTCGCCGTTCCGTGCCAGTCGCGCCACGTCCCCTTCCCCGCGACCTGCGCGTCCAGGGCGCCTGGCAGCGCGAGCAGCCGCGCCAGCGTCCCCTTCGCCGGAGCAGCGATCGCCGCGGCGATATCGAGGCGATTGGCGTCGGGCTGCGCGTCGAGCCGGATGCGGATGACGTCGCCGCCGGTCGCACTCGTCGCCACCAGCGCGAGCCTGGCGCGCCCACTGACTGCCTCGCCGCTGCCCTCGACGCGGACCGCCTCAGGCACGCCCGTAACCGGCGCAGCGAGGTCGAGGCGGCCGATGCTCAACTTACCGACGACGACGTCGATATCGGGCAGGATGCGGTCGTCAGCGCTCGGGCGCAGCTGTGGTCGACGGAGCACGGCAACCGTCGCCGCGGTCGCTGACACGATCGTCAGGCGGTTATCGAGCAACGTCCACGGGTGCCACGCGAGGTCGACCACCGGCGCGGTTGCGAACACGCCCACCGGGTCGACGAGCGCGAGATCGTGAATGATCAGCGTGCCGAAGACGTTGCCCTCGATCCGCCCGGCGGTCACCCGCAGCCCCGACTTTGGTGCATAGAGCGGCAGCGCGCGGACGATCATCGCGCGTCCGGCGTCGCTGGCGATGAACGCCTGCCCGCCGAACGCGAGCACCGCCAGCAGCGCGATGCCGACGAAAATCGCCGTGACAACCCGCGTATGCCGCGCGACCCAGTTAGCCCGCGCCACTAAAACGCCTGCCCGATCGAGACGTAGAACTGGACCCGCGCGTCGCCACGCCCCGGGTTGATCGGCGTCGCCACGTCGATCCGCACTGGGCCAAAGCCGGTATAATAGCGAAAGCCGAGGCCTCCGCCGTAGCGGACGTTGCGGAAGCGAGGGATGAGCGACGTGTCGACCTCACCCGCGTCGAAGAAGGGCACGATGCCAAAATCACCGAAGCGGACCCGCGCTTCGACACTCGCCTCGACGATCGAATCGCCGCCGGACGGCGTTCCGTCGGAGGCTTTCGGCCCGACCGCCTGAAATCCGTAACCGCGCACCGATCCGCCGCCGCCGGCATAAAAGCGGCGCGTAGGGGCGATATTGCGTTGCGCCGCCCCGGCGATCGTCCCGATATGACCGCGCGCAGCCAGCGTGATCCGGTTGGACAGCGGCAGATAAGTGCTCGCCTCGGCCTGAAGTTTGACATAGCCGAACGTCGTGCCGTTGAACGACAGTTCGGGCGATGCGCGCCCGGTCAGGCGAAAACCGCGGCGCGGGTCGAGCAAATTGTCCGACCCGTCATACGTGAGGCTGACCGGCAGGGCGGCGATATAATAGGTGCGCTGTGGATTGCCGATCGCGCTCTTGTCGCGTTCGTCGGACACGACTGCCTCGGCTCCCGCCGAGAAATACCATTTCTTCTGCCAGATCAGGTTCGTCTCGCGCGCCACGCTTGCACCGAACGTCAACGTCCGCGCATTGAATGCATCCTGCGTCGCGGTGTCGAAATTCGCCGCCAGCGTCAACGTCAGGTCGCGTTGCCGCCAGTTCAATCGCCGCAGCTCGACGCCGAACAGCTGCTCGCGCTCGGCTCCGACCGCGCGAACGGTCACGGCACCATTCGGCGGCAACAGGTTGCGGTGCTGGAAGCTGGCCTCGGCGCGGATACCCTGCGACGTCGAATAACCGGCGGTCCCGGCGATCGTCCGTAACGGCGCGGTCTCGGTTTTCACGACAACGTCGATCGCCTCGCGCCCGTTCGGAGCGGGACCGGCAGCGACCGGGGTCAGCGACACGCTACCGACCAGCCCGGTCGCGATCAGCGCGCGACGCAGGTCGTCGAGCTGACCCGCATCATACGGATCACCCGACTTGAACCGCGCGAGCAGGGTAAGTTCGCGCAGCGGCACGATCGATTTTCCGGATGTCCGCAGTTGCCCGAACACGCCGCTCGCGCCGGGATCAACCGCCTGGGTCAGCGTCGCGGAGCGCGTCGCATGGTCGACGACGATCGCGGGCGGGTCGATCACCGCGAACGGATGGCCGTGGGCGGCGAGATACGCCTTCAACCCGTCCTGTCCGGCATCGACCCGCTCGGCGATCAGCGGCTCCCCCGCCTTGATGCCGAGACCGGCGGCAACGAGTTCGGTCGATCGCCCCGGTGGCACGACCACGTCGACGGCGCTAAGGGTATAGAGCGGTCCGGGGTCGACGGTCAGCATGACCGCGACCGGCGCGCCGCTTGCACCGGGGACAATCTTCACCGTCGTCTGGCCGCCGTAATAGCCGATGCTGCGGAGCAGGACGTCGATCAGCTCACGGTCCTCGGCGATGCGGCGATTGACCTGGGCGAGATTGGCCGGGGCCGCGCGCCCCTTTTCCAACGCCGAATCGGCACGGAAGCGCACGTCGAGACGAAGGGCATTGAGGCCGGTCACGACAAACGTATAGCGCATGTCCCCCGTCGCCTCTGGCACCGCCGCCCCCGCCGCCAGCGGGGCCGCCATATCGGGCCAGTCGACGAGACCGGGCGTTGGGGGCCGCGTGTTGAGCGGCGCAGGCGCGGTCATCGCAGGTGACACGGCCTGCGCCACCGCGCTCGCTGCCCATCCTCCGACGAGGACGACGCCTACGCCAAAGGAACGACTACGCATCGGGATTGACCCTAAACGACGCCGCGCGACGGCGCAAAGCACCCTGCCGCATCAGGATGCGGATCCATCGCGGGCGCGGCCGAACAAAGCCTGCCGGTACCACCCGCGACACCGGATGGCTTGCACCCGCCCGTCTAAACCGCGAAGACAGCGAGCATGCAAGCCGGTGGCATCCTTCTCACGCTGTCGCTCCTAATCGGGGCGGGGGTTGGCGTATACCTGGGCGAGGGGTCGCTCGGCATTATCGGCGGGCTCGTCGTCGGGTTGATCGCAGTTGGATTGTTCGCATGGCGGGACGCCCGCCGACGGCGGTGATCGTTGCCGCCAACGGGGGCGGGATCGCCGCCGCCGTTGCCGCGCTCGCCGCCGGGACCATCGTCGCGCTGCCGACCGAGACGGTCTACGGCCTCGCCGCCGACGCGGCCGACCCTGCCGCCGTCGCGCGCATCTTCGCCGCCAAGGGCCGACCGGGGTTCAACCCGCTGATCGTCCACGTCGCCGACCTCGCCGCAGCGGAGGCGCTGGTCGAGATCAACGCCGTCGCGCGTGGGCTTGCGACACGCTTCTGGCCCGGACCGTTGACGCTCGTTCTCCCCGCACGGCCCGGGAATGGCATCGCTCCCGCCGTCGCCGCCGGGTTGCCAACGCTTGCCGTCCGTGTCCCCGCCCATCCTGTCATGCAGGCGGTGCTGCGCGCGCTCGGTCGCCCGCTCGCCGCGCCGTCGGCGAACGCGAGCGGGTCGATCAGCCCGACCACCGCCGCCCATGTCACAGCGAGCCTCGGCGCGCGCGTGCCGCTGATCGTCGATGGCGGGCCGACACCGGGCGGGCTGGAGAGCACGATCGTCGCGGTCGACGGCGACCGCGTCACCCTCCTCCGCCCCGGCGGCATCACGGCCGATGCGCTCGGGGTCAACGCGCGCGCTGGTGCGGGGATCACCGCCCCCGGCCAGCTCGCGAGCCACTACGCCCCGCGCCAGCCTGTCCGCCTGAATGTGACCGAGGCGCGCGCGGGCGAATTCCTGATCGGCTTCGGCGCGGTCCTTGGCGACCTCACTTTGTCGGCAAGCGGCGACCTGACCGAAGCCGCCGCCGCGCTGTTCGCCGCCCTCCACACCGCGCAGGCGAGCAGCGCCGCCACCATCGCCGTCGCGCCGATCCCTGACGTCGGCGTCGGTATCGCAATCAACGATCGGCTGAAACGGGCGGCTTACCGGTAACCCAACTGCCGCCCCGCGAGGTCGAGCATGATCTCCTCGCTCCCTCCGCCGATCGCGTTGACGCGGACCTCGCGGTAGATGCGTTCGACCTTGCTCCCTTTGAGGTAGCTCGCGCCGCCGAGCACCTGGCACGCCTCGCGCGCGACGCTTTCGAGCATCCGCGTCGCCTGAACCTTCAGCATCGCATAGTCGGCGGGCTGGCCCAGCCCCTGCTTCACCTGCCACGCGCACAAATCGACCCACGCCTGCGTTGCATTGATCTGCCGCGCCATGTCGGCGAGTTTGATGCGGATCGACTGGTGTTCGGCGAGCCGCTTGCCGAATGTCGTCCGCGTCCGCGCCCAGTCGGCGGCTTCGGTCAGGCAGACGCGGGCGTAAGAGCAGCACGAATGCGCCATGCCGAGCCGCTCGCCGTTGAAATTGCGCATGATCCCGGCGAAGCCCGCATTCTCCGGCCCGATCAGGTTCGCCGCTGGCACCACTACATCGTCGAAATACAGCGCAGCGGTGTCCGAACAATGCCACCCCATTTTCTCGAGCGGCGTCCGCGTGAACCCCGGCATCCCCGCCTCGATCAGGAGCAGCGAAATGCCCCCTGTCCCGGGACCGCCGGTGCGAACGGCGGTCGTGACATAGTCGGCGCGCATCCCGCTGGTGATGAACATCTTGCCGCCGTTGACGACGTACGTGTCGCCCCGCCGCTCGGCGCGCGTCGCCAGCGCGGCAACGTCGGAGCCGCCGCCTGCCTCGGTGATCGCCAGTGCGATTATCTTGTCGCCTGCGAGCACGGCGGGGGCGACGCGGGCCTTCATCTCGTCCGACCCGAGCGCGAGGATCGGCGGCAGGCCAATGCCGTGGGTCATCAGCGACGCCGACAGCCCGCCCGCGCCGACGGCGGCGAGTTCCTCCGACTGGGTCAGCGAATGGAAGATGTCGAAGCCGTCCGAATGCCCGCCAAAGGCTTCGGGGTATCCGAGACCGAGGATGCCGGCGGCGGCGGCCTTGCGGTGGAGGTCGCGGGGGAGCGAGCGCGCATCCTCCCACGCATCGATGTTCGGGGCGACCTCGCGGGCGACGAACGCACGGACGGAGTCGGCGACGGCGGTGTGCGTCGCGCCATAAAACGGGGAGCGCGCGCGCCAGTCGTCGAAGAATGCCATCGCTTGCCCCCGTTTTTCTGTCGTCATCCCGGTGGACGCCGGGACCCAACGCTCAACCAGTCGACCGTTGGAAACTTGGGTTCCGGCGTCCGCCGGGATGACGACCTGTTGTCAGGCCTAACCTACGCCGCCTTCAACCGCGCCGCATAGCCCTTGCGGAATTTTGCCACCTTCGGCCCGACGACGGCGGCGCAATAGCCGGCGTGGGGGTTCTTCTCGAAGTAGCGCTGGTGATAGCTTTCCGCCTTGTACCACGGCGTGTCGGCCTCGATCGTCGTGACGATCGGATTGTCCCAGTCGGCCTGATTGCGCGCGATCGCGGCTTCCGCCTCGGCGCGCTGTTCGAGAGAATGCGGGAAGATCGCGCTGCGATACTGCGTCCCCGCGTCGCCGCCCTGGCGGTTGAGCGTCGTCGGGTCGTGGGTGTGGAAGAAAATGTCGAGCAGGTCGGCGTAGGTCACCTGCGCGGAATCGAAGGTGATCTGCACCGCCTCGGCGTGTCCCGTCGCGCCGGAGCAGACCTGCTCGTACGTCGGGTTCGGGCGCGGGCCGCCGATGTAACCCGACTCGACGTGGCTGATGCCGCGCAGCGCGTCGAACACCGCCTCGGTGCACCAGAAGCAGCCGCCCGCAAAAGTAGCGATCTCGGTCATTGTGGGTCCTCCATAAACAGGGGTCGAATATGGGGTGGATCGCTGGAAGCGTCACCCCCCCACGGCCCGCCGAGTGGACGCTATCGCCCACCTGCCGCGAAATGCGCCTCGATCGCGCGTGCGATCGCCGCGCCGATGCGCCGCTGGCCATCGGGAGACAGCAGCAGCACGGCGTCGTCGGTGTTCGACAGATATCCCGTCTCGATCAGCACAGCTGGAACGTCGGCGGCCTTCAGCACCAGAAACCCGGCGAAATGGTGGAACTCGCCGCGAAAGCCGACCGCGTCGCCGAGTGACTTTGCCAGCGTTTCGGCGAAGCCAGCCGACACGTTCATCGTCGCCCGCTGCGTCATCGTGATGAGGACGTCGCCGACATCGGGGGCGGCACTCGTATCGACCCCCGGCACGCTACCGCTCCGGTTTTCCCGCGCCGCCAGCCGCGCGGCGACAGCGTCCGATGCGGTTTCGGATAGGGTATAGACGCTCGCCCCACGTGCCCCCGAATTGGGGGCCGAATCGGCGTGGACCGAGACGAGCAGATCGGCCTTCTCGCGGCGGGCGATCGCGACGCGCCCGTTCAGCGGAATGAATACATCGCCGTCGCGGGTCAGTTTGACACGAACCTCGCCACCGCGGCGCAATTCAGCAGCAGCGGCGCGGGCGATGGCGAGGACGACGGTCTTTTCATAGCCGCCTGCAACGGAGACGGTGCCCGCGTCTTTGCCGCCGTGGCCGGGGTCGAGGACGACGAGCGGGCGTGCGCCGTGCCGTGGACGCGGCGGTGGCAGGGTCGCGCCGTCGCCCGCAAGGACCTCGTCGCCAAGATCGAAGTCGGCGATCAGCCTCGCGGTCGTTGCCACCGGGCGGGATCCGCGCGCCACCGCAGCGGCGAACGCGCGGCGGTCGGCGGGAGCCAACCGCAGGACGAGCGCCTGCGCGTCGATCGCGGCAGCCGCGAGCGTCATCGGGCGCGCAAGGTCGATTACCAGTCGCGCGGTCCCCTGTGCCAACGGTCCGACCCGCGCCGCGCTAATGTCTCCGCTCCCCCGCGCTCCCTGCCGCGGCGCCGCAACCCCGCCAATGTCGACGACAAGCCGCAGCGGGCCGTCGAGGCTGAGCGCTGCGACCGTGGACACCGGCCCGTCGAGCGACACCGTGACGACCGCGCCGTCGACTGCGACTCCGGTAACTCGCGTGGCCGTCGCGGGGGCGGCAACCAGGACCAGAAAGAGGAGAAGTGCCCGCATGCGCCGGGAATACGGCGGGCGGGTGAGGGGGGCAACTCGGGTTACCGCCCCGCATCAGCCCCATTGTCCCCGCCCCCGTCCGGTGCTACCCAAATGCCTGACGGGCTTACGCGCCGCACGGGAGCCATCCCCGCGCTTCACGCGCCGTTCGAACAAGTTAGGGTCGCATGACGTCGAAGCAGCAGCGTTCAGCCGGAGCCGACCCCAGGGTCGCCCCGGTGCTGCGCCCGAACCGCCCAGCCGCCGCGCCCCTGTTACCTCACCACATCCCCGGTCGTCGCCAGCGCCCTGTTGCGCAAGCGACGACCTTTTTTTCGCGCGTTCGCCGCAGCGCCGTCGCTGTCGGCCCCCCGCGCGCCATGGAGCACACGAATGTCCCAGCGCATGCTGATCGACGCCCGCCACCCGGAGGAGACCCGGGTTGCGGTCGTCAACGGAACCCGCATCGAGGAATTTGATTTCGAGGCCGCCGAGCGCAAGCAGCTCAAAGGTAACATCTATCTCGCCAAGGTCACCCGCGTCGAACCGTCGTTGCAGGCGGCGTTCATCGATTACGGCGGCAACCGTCACGGCTTCCTCGCCTTCGCCGAAATCCACCCCGATTATTATCAGATCCCGCGCGAGGACCGCGAAGCCCTGCTCCGCGAGGAGGCGGAACTCGCCGCCGAAGACCATCACGACGAACCCGAGATCGGCGAGGACGGCGAGGAAATTCACGTCACCGGCGGGGCCGACGATGCCGGGTC
>JAYTXW010000104.1:0-4909 GCA_043742745.1 Sphingomonadaceae bacterium | reverse complement strand
AAATCGGTGACAGTCACGCCGGGCGCAGGCGCTGCTCCCGGTGGCAGCGTGGAGGGCAGCGGGACGACGTCCTCGAGCGTCCCCGA
This sequence comes from Sphingomonadaceae bacterium, assembly GCA_043742745.1. Lineage (GTDB taxonomy): Bacteria > Pseudomonadota > Alphaproteobacteria > Sphingomonadales > Sphingomonadaceae > Polymorphobacter_B. The sequence continues at coordinate 4,823 of JAYTXW010000104.1, read as the reverse complement.
AAAGCCGGCGATGAACTGGCTCGGGACGTTGTCGGTAAAGCTGACCTGCTGCCAAAGGTGGTAGTGGCCCGACAGAATGACGTCGACGCCCGACGGCAGTTGGTGTGCGCCGTGCGTCCCCCATACCGACTGGATGCCGAGGTTGCCGCCGACGAGGGTCGCCGGGCCAGCCTTCTCGGTCGCGGAGAAGCCGAGGATCGGGTGGTGGTCGGCGGCAATTGTTGTCCGCGCGTGCGTCGCGAGGTCGGCGAGGATCGCATACGACCGGTCGAATGCGGCGAAGCGCCAGTCGTCGGGCGCTCGCGCCGCGTTCGACGCACCGCGAGGTCCAGCAGGACGATCTGGGCACCGCGCCCGAGCGGGACGGCATAGGGTGGGCTCCAATCGCCGTCGCGGTCGTTCGCTGCACGATCGCAGTCATGCCCAACGGCCACCGGGTGGCCATCGATCGAGGAAGCGCCACCATCCCTGTCCAGCGCGAGCACAGCTTTCATGGTTGCCGCGTACCGGCGCGGTCGGCGCGGCGGCAAGCAGCGGCGACGCAGCGGTGAAGAAGTCCGCCGCCCATGCATCCCAGCCGTAGCCCCATGGGATGGCGTCGCAGCCATGTACCGCGTCGGGGCAGGGGGTCTCGCGGTAGTGATAATCGCCGACGTGGACGATCAGGTCGCGGTGTCCGGCGGCGGCGCGCGCGGCAATCCGGGCGAAGGGAAACTTCGCGGGGTCGTTGCACGCCTGCGTCGCCTTGCCGGCTGCCTTGATGCGGCCGCCGGTGTCGATTCGGGTCGCGCGATCGCGTTCAACGGGCGGTGCTGGGCGCGCTCGATGCTCGATCGCGATCTTGACAAGGCGCTTGGCGACTGAAGCGCGGCCATTCGCCTGCGCCCGAACGGGGCGGCGTTTCTCGACAGCCGTGGCCTCGTCCGGCTTCGACGCGGCGAGCTCGCTACGGCGATGATCGACTACAACAATGCCGTCGCCGCTGCGCCGCGCAGTACGTGGACGTTGTTTGCGCGCGGCGTCGTCGAACGGCGCCTTGGCGATACGGCGCAGGCCGCTGCCGACCGCGCCGCCGCCATCGCCATCGACCCACGCGTCGAGGACCGGGCGAAGCGGTTTCACGTCGCCGCCTAGATCCGGCGAGTACCTCCTATCGCCCCCATCCGGTCAGGGTGATGATCTGCACGGTCACTGCGATCCGCCCATCAACTGCGCGCGTCATGAACCGCGTGGTGGCATCGGCCAGCACGTCGCGGCGGAGCGGCTCGCGCCCGCGTAAGATGTTGCCCTCCCCCGCGCCGCGCAGGTCGCGCAGGGCGGCGGCGAGGTCGTCGTAGCGGATGGTCATGGTGTCGATCTCCGCCACCGGATCGAAGAACCCTGCCCGCTGAAGCAGTCCCGGCGCGGCCGCGGGGTCGACCATCGGCAGCACCCGGGGGGCTGCCCGCCCGGTCAGCGCGACCTCGGCGGCGAGCAGGTCGGCGCGAACCTCCGCCAGTGTTGTCCCGCCGACGAGCGCGGCGACGAACAGTCCGCCGGGCCGCAAAGCCCGCCGCGCGAGGATGAGCGCGCCGGGTAGGTCGCCGACCGCGTGCAGGCCAAAGGCGGCAATCAGGTCGACGCTGGCATCGGCGATCGGCAAACGGTCGGCGTCGGCGACGACGGCGGGGCTGCCGACCCGTTCGCCCACTGCGCCCGCCGTCTCGGCTCGACCCGCTCGGCTATCGGCGGTGACATCAATGCGGATCGTCAGCGCATCGCCCGTGACCCCGGTCCCGCCAATGTCGACGGCGATATCAAAGCGGCGATCTGCGGCGGCGACTCGGGCGGCAAGGTCGGCGGCGAGGTCTTGTTGCAGAAAATCATGACCCGGTCGTACCCGCGCGACCTGCCGCCGTCGCGCTGCGCGATCGAACGGCTCGCCCGACGCCGACGCGATGCCGGGGGACGGCAGGCCTTGGGGCGGCGGTGGGATAGGGGTCAACGACATCGTCCGGTCATGCCGTGCCCCGTCGCTGCTGCCAAGGTCGGCGCGCAGGACCGCAGCGGGACCGCAGCGGGTCCACCATGCGATGCACCAACGCTTAACCGGAGCGGCACTATAGCGTGGAAATGGTCGCTGCGCGCCTCGCTTGGGATTCGGTTGCGGCTGGCGCGCGCCGCCTCGCAGTCTATGGCCTCGACCTGCTGCTCCCGCCGCGTTGTCCGGCGTGCCGCGAGATTGTCGATAACGCGGGCCGATTCTGTTTAAAGTGTTGGACCGGGCTGACCTTCCTGACCGATCCCGTCTGCGCCGGGTGCGGCGCGCCGTTCGAGATCGATCACGGCCCCGGCGCGCGGTGTGGCGCCTGCCTCGAAACCCCGCCGCGCTTTGCCGCCGCCCGCGCTGCCCTCGCTTATGACGGGTCGGCACGAACTGTTCTGCTTGGTTTCAAGCATGGCGACCGCCAGCATCTCGTTGATATCATGGCCCCCCAGCTCGTCCGTGCCGGACGCGACTGGTTCGGTCCCGACACCATTCTGGTTCCCGTTCCGCTCCACCGCTGGCGGCTGTGGAAGCGCGGGTTCAACCAGGCGGCTCTGCTCGCGCGCGCCGTCTCACGCCGGACCGGAACGCCGCTCGTCGTTGACGCCCTCGCCCGCGTCAAGCCGACCCGCAGCAGCCAGGGGATGGGCCGCCGTGCGCGCGCCAACAACGTGCGCGGCGCGTTCCGGGTCGCGCAACCAGCGGCGATAAAAGCCAAGGAAATCATCCTTATCGACGATGTTTTGACGACCGGCGCGACGGTCGAGGCGTGCACGCGGATGCTGCTCCGGGGTGGCGCGACGCGCGTCCGCGTCCTCACCTGGGCGCGGGTTGTGCGCGATCCGGCTTGACTGCATATTGCGCAGGAGAGTGCAGGAAGCGGTGCCATGCCCAAGGTTGAAGTCTATACGAAACTCCTCTGTCCATTTTGCGCCCGCGCGATGAAGCTGCTGAAAAGCAAGGACGTTGTCGTTGAAGAGATCGACATCACGATGGGCGGTCCCGCCCGCGCGACGATGCTTGCGCGGTCGGAAGGGCGGACGACGGTGCCGCAAATCTTTATCGACGGGGCGCCGATCGGCGGTAGCGATGACCTCGCCGCGCTCGACCGCGCCGGGAAGCTCGACGCCCTTCTCGCGGCGTGACCTTGCGCGTCGGCCTCGTTCAGACGTGCACCGGGATTGATCCAGTCGCCAATGCGGCGGCGCTGGCTGTGGCCATCGGCGACCTCGCGGCGCAGGGTGCGAACTGTATATTCACCCCCGAAATGAGTGGGTTGCTCGACCGCAACCGGGAGCGCGCGGCACGGCAGATCACCGGCGAGACGGGCGATATCGTCCTTGCCGCCGTGCGTGCGGCGGCGGCGCGTTACGGCGTCTGGGTGCAGCTTGGTAGCCTCGCATTGCGCCCGGACGACGGGGGCAAACTGGTCAATCGCGCTTTTCTGATCGGTGCCGACGGTGACATCGTCGCGCGGTACGACAAGATTCATCTGTTCGATGTCGATCTGCCCGACGGTGAAACGTACCGGGAATCGGCGGCCTATGCTCCGGGCGACCGTGCTGTCATCGCGCCGACGCCGTGGGGCGGGGTCGGCCTGACGATCTGTTATGATGTGCGATTCCCTGCTCTTTACAAGAGCCTGGCTGTGGCTGGCGCGTCGGTCATCACGGTGCCAGCGGCGTTTACCGGGCCGACGGGCGTCGCGCACTGGCATGTTTTGCTCCGCGCCCGCGCAATTGAGACGGGATCGTTCATCGTCGCCGCCGCCCAAACTGGCAATCATGCCGACGGGCGCACGACGTTCGGGCACTCGCTGGTGGTCGACCCGTGGGGAACCGTTCTGGTTGATCTGGGTGATCGTCCCGGAGTCGCAATCGTCGACCTCGACCTCCCGCAAGTGCAAACCACCCGCACCCGCCTCCCCACCCTCGCCAATGCCCGCAAATTCCTCCCTGCGTTGACGCCATCTCTTGCCGAATCTACGCACGAAAGGTGTGCGCCCGTAGCTCAGCCGGATAGAGCGACGGTTTCCTAAACCGCAGGTCGGGGGTTCGATTCCCTTCGGGCGCACCACCCTCTGCCGTTCTGCCTTTAATATCATTATATTACCGTCAAGACTGTCTAACTTTTCGCCGAGGTTAGCCAATTTTACCTCGTGCGAGCTTTGACCTTGCACCTTCGGCGAGCCTTGCCTGATCAGCATCACGGACATAGAGCGCGACTTCAGCGTCGCCCTTGTGCCCACTCCAAGCTTTAATCTCCTGTTGGGTGGAGCCGGACTCGGCCATCTGTCGCATTGCTGCTTTCCTCAGCCCATGAGCGGAACAATGGGGTAACGCTGCAGCATCGCACTGGACTCGGAACCAGTTACCGAACCCGTTTGCGGTAAACGGCTTCTCGTGCGCGGTAACAAGATAAGTCATATTATCGGCTGGCACAGCTTCAATCGCGGCGATTAGCGCTGGCAGCATCGGGAGTGACAGCCGCGTGCCGGTCTTGACCTGCGTCACTGCAATCTTGCCATCATTTACGTGCTGCCGCCCCATGCGAACGGCATCGGAGCGACGCTGCGCGGTTTGCAGTAGCAATGCCAGTGCAAGACGCGGCTTCGTGCCGAGCGGGTGCCGCTTTTCGAATTGGGCAACTTCCTCGTCAGTCCAAGCATGATGGCCGGTTGACGTAATTTTGAAGTGGTTAGCCCGTCTTATTCACGAGCCTTGGCGGATGAGTCCGAGATCGGGTTTTCGTGCGCTGGCGTGGGGTTTTGACGCGGGTGTTGGTGGCGCTGTGGCGG
>JAYTXW010000103.1:0-6843 GCA_043742745.1 Sphingomonadaceae bacterium | reverse complement strand
CGGGGCGAGCCTCGCGCTGATGGATGCGGGCGTCCCCCTCATCCGCCCAGTCGCGGGCATCGCGATGGGGCTGATCCTCGAGGGCAAGGAGTTCGCCGTGTTGAGCGACATCCTTGGTGACGAAGATCACCTCGGCGACATGGACTTCAAGGTCGCGGGCACGTCGGAAGGCGTCACCGCGCTCCAGATGGACATCAAGGTCGCGGGCATCACCGAGGAGATCATGAAGGTCGCCCTCGACCAGGCGAAGGCCGGGCGTGAGCATATTCTCGGCGAGATGGCGAAGGCGCTCGACACGACGCGGACCGAGATGAGCGCACACGCGCCGCGTATCGAGAGCTTCCAGATCGACAAGGCGAAGATCCGCGACGTCATCGGCACCGGCGGCAAGATCATCCGCGAAATCGTCGCCACCACCGGCGCCAAGGTCAACATCGAGGACGACGGGACGGTCAAGATCGCCTCGTCCGACCCGGCGCAGATCGAGGCCGCCAAGAAGTGGATCCTCGGCATCACGCAGGAGGCCGAAGTCGGCAAGGTTTATGACGGCAAGGTCGTGTCGATGGTCGATTTCGGCGCGTTCGTGAACTTCATGGGAAGCAAGGACGGTCTCGTCCACATCTCGGAGATCAAGAACGAGCGCGTCGCCAAGGTCAGCGAGGTCCTGACCGAGGGCCAGCCGGTCAAGGTCAAGGTGCTCGGCATCGACGATCGCGGCAAGGTCCGCCTGTCGATGCGCCTCGTCGATCAGACGACGGGTGAGGAAATTGCCGACACCCGCCCGCCGCGTGAAGACGGCCCGGATCGTGGTCCGCGTAACGATCGCGGCCCCCGCCGCGACGGCGGCGGTGATCGCGGCGGCAATCGTGGCGGCGGCGGCGATCGTGGCCCGCGTCGCGACGGCGGTGCGCCGCGTTCGGACGATCGCGGCCCGCGCCCCGCACGCGAGCCCGAGGGCGAACCCACGTTCGCCCCAAGCTTCATCGTCGGCGACCGCGACTAGGACGTAGCGTCGGCCACGTTTCTTCGTGGCCGACGGGCGTTACTGCCCGCCGCGACTGGGCTGGCGTCGGCTGACGCGACCACAACCGGCAGGTTCGCTTCGAGGAAGTTGACCGTCGCACGGCGCATCGCGATTCGCGTCGTGCTGCGCGACAACCAATGGTCTTCCCCTGGCAGAACGACGAGTTGCGCCGGGTGGTGCGCCTTGGCGAGCGCCGCCGCCATGGCCTTGCTTTGGGCAAAGGGAACGACGGTATCGTCTTGTCCGTGGATCAGGAGCACGGGGACGTCGACGCGCGCCGCCAGCCGCACCGGTGAAATGGCGTCGAGCGCCGGATCGGATGCGGATTTTGCCGCCATCAGCGACCGCTGGTAACGCATCGTCGCGGTGTTCGCGCCGCCGAACCTGACCTCGTCATCGGTCAGCATCGCGCGCAGATCGGCAGGTCCCGCGAGCGAGACGGCACACCGATAGATTCCGTGCTGGACGGTGACTCCGGCGAGCGCAGCGTAACCGCCATAGCTCGCGCCGACGATACCGACACGCCGGGGGTCGATCGTGCCGGCAGCGGCGAGGAAGGCAACGCCGTCGGACAGGCCGGTCTGCATCTTGCGCCCCCATTCTCCCTTGGAGGCATTGCCGAACTTCTCGCCAAAGCCGGTCGAGCCGCGAAATTGCGGCTGGAGCACAGCATAGCCCCGCGACGCGAGCGCCTGCGCCCACAAGTCGAACCCGGGATCGTCACGCGCCGACGGCCCGCCATAAACGAGGACGACGAGCGCGAGATTTTTTGCCGGACGACCAGGCGGGAGCGTCAAATAGGCCGGAATCGACAGGCCGTCGGCAGCAGGATAGGCGATCGACGTCTTGTCGGCGATGTCGCCGCCGCCAATCCCGCTATATTGATCGGCGAGCCACGACGCCGCGTAGGTTGTCGTGTCGAGCAGATAGAAGGCGGCACCGACACCCTTGCCCTCGACGCGCAGGACAAGCTTGTGGCGGTCGTCGGACCATGATTCGAGCCGGACGACAGCGTTGGGAAAGGCGCGCGTTACCTTTGCCCACAACGCCGTATCGGCGGCAGCGAAGAACGCATAGCGGACGTCGAGCCCGCTTGCCTTGACCGAGCCGATGGTGCGTCCGGTAGCCGGATCGACGACCGGATCACCGTCGGTCATCGCCGGAATCACGGCTGACATCGTTTCGCTGCCGATTATAAGATCGTGAAATGCGACGTGCTCGTCGCCCTCGCGGGCGATCAGGACCGTTCCGGCATCACGTCCAAACCCCTTCAAGTCGGGCTCCTCGTCGGCTTTGACGTTGGCCAGCCACTTCTGCGCGCCGCCGGGGCTTCGCGTCCAGATCGTCGAGCGACCGGACTTCTGGTCGAAATCATGCCCCGCGACCACGGTGCCGGTCGCATCGACAAGGAAATCGCGCGTCGTGTCGTTGCCGGTCATGACCAGCCGGGTCTTACCGGTGTCGAGATCGACGCGGAACAGCGTGACGACGCCGCGTTCGTTTGGAAACGACAGACCCTCGACGAACGCCACCGGCTTGCCATCGATCGTCGCGGTCGTCGGCGTGCCAACCACCGCGTTGAGCTTCTCGACATTGTCGACTCGCCGCGACAGCAGCGTGTCCATCCGGCGCGTTGTCAGGTTAAAATCGGTGACAAGGTAATACTCGCGTTTGGGGCCAACGATGCCACCGAGCAGCGCGGTCTTCGACGCGGTGATCAGGATATGGTTCTCGCCCGCCCATTGCAGCGATCGCACCTTGGCTTCGCCGGTGCCGAGCACCATCACCGGTGGCTGATCGGCGATCCGCCGAACCTGCACCTGCCGCCGTGTCTCGTCGCCGACGGCGAGCGCGAGCTTGGTGCCGTCGGGCGACACCGCAATCAGATCGACATTTGGTAGCGCGCCAAAGGCGTCGACCGTTGGTGTCGCGGCGGCTGGAGCGACCATGATGCCCGCCAGTCCTGCCAGCAGCGTCGTCCGTTTCATGCCCCACTCCGTCGATCACGCCCCAGCTCGATTGTCATGCTACCGCGACCGCCGGGTCGCTTTCAACGCCCTTTGATCGGTATCGTCGATGGGAAACGAGCGGCCTTAGTCGACAAACGTCGCAAGGCCCTGGCGGGTGCGATCGACGACCAGCCGCGTGACGTCGGGGCGACTGTAGTGCCCTGCGGGGTCGAAGTTCTGGCGGGCACGGCGGACTTCGCGCGCATCGAGCGTTGCGGTCAGCAGCGCCTCGCCGCCGGTGAAGGGTTCGATCAACCACGTTCCATCGGGGGCGGCGATACAGCTGCCGCCGTCGGCGAGGATGGGGGGGCACGTTGCCAGCATCGCCGCTGCGGGATGATCGGGTCCGATGTCGCTTGCTCGCCAGATCGCGCTCGCCGAAATCACATAGCTCCGGCCCTCCATCGCCAGCACCGGGGTCAGCGCCACGGTGTTACGCCGGTTGCCCGGCCAGATCGCGACGTGCAGGTCCTCACCCTGCGCATAGAGGGCGGCGCGGGTCAGCGGCATCCAGTTTTCGAAGCAGTTGAGCACGCCGACGGTGAAGTCGCCGACGGGCGCAACCACCAGCCCATGGCCGTCGCCCGCAGCCCATACGAGCCGTTCCTCATAGGTCGGCACAAGCTTGCGGTGGACGCTCAGCACGCGTCCGTCGGCGGCGATGTGGACCGCGCTGCAATACATGCTGTGTCCCGAACGGTCGGCAGGGCGTTCGATCACCCCGGCGATGACGGCGATGCGACCGCGCGCGGCCGCGGCGCACAAGGCGGCAAGATCACCGCCGTCGATCCGTACCGCCTGGGCAGAGTAAAGCGCGAACAGGGCCTTTTGTGCCGCGTCGTCGAACCGTGCGCCGTCGGTCCATTCGACCCAGAAGGGATAGCCGGGGAGAATTGCTTCGCCGAAGACGACCAGCCCGCATCCCTTCGCTGCCGCGTCGTCGACCCACGCGACCATCTTCGCCAGCGTCGCGGCGCGGTCGAGCCAGACCGGCGCGATCTGCGCGACGCCGACGGTCAGCGGCGTATCGGCAGTGCCAAACCAAGGAGAGGTGTCGCTCATGTCGCTCCTTCGCTTTGCGCGCGCTTTTGTGCGGTGGTGCCCGTATATGCTAGGCGTTGGTTTTTCCTAAAGGCGATCGATGCTCAACGGTTTGAACGCGGTGATGATGGGCGGGCGCACTGTCCTGCCGCTCGTCGAGGGCGGCAAAGGCGTCGCCGCGACCAACCATCTGTCGTCGGGGGCGTGGGCACTGGCGGGCGGCGTCGGTACGATCAGCGCGGTCAACGCCGACAGCTACGACCCGACGGGGCGCATCATCCCGCAGATCTACGCCGCGCTCAGCCGCCGCGACCGCCACGAGGAACTGGTCGGTTACGCCATCGAAGGCGCGGTTCAGCAGGTGACACGTGCCTATGACATGGCATCGGCGGAGCTGAGTCGTGGACTTGGCGCGATCAATATCAACGTGTTATGGGAGATGGGCGGGGCACAGCGCGTTCTCCACGGCGTCCTCGAACGGACGCGCGGCCTCGTCAACGGCGTCACCTGCGGCGCCGGGATGCCATACAAGCTGAGCGAGATCGCTGCCCAGTACGAGGTCCATTACTACCCGATCATCAGCAGCGCTCGTGCCTTCCGCGCCCTGTGGAAGCGCGCGTACAGCAAGGCCGCCGAATGGCTCGGCGCGGTGGTGTACGAAGACCCGTGGCTCGCCGGGGGCCACAACGGCCTGTCGAATGCCGAGGATCCGCGCGCGCCCCAGGATCCCCTGCCCCGCGTCCGCGACCTCCGCGCCGTCATGCGCGAGAGCGGCATCCCGGACTCCGTCCCGATCGTCATGGCCGGCGGCGTCTGGGCCTTGCGTGAATGGACCGACTGGCTCGGCAACCCCGAGCTTGGCCAAATCGTCTTTCAGTTCGGCACCCGCCCGCTGCTGACGGTCGAAAGCCCGATCCCGCAGGGGTGGAAGGACCGGCTGATGACGCTCAAGGCGGGCGACATTCTGATTCACAAATTCTCGCCGACCGGCTTTTATTCGAGCGCGGTCCGCAACCCCTATATTCGCGCGCTCGAGGCGCGGTCCGAACGGCAGATCGCGTTCAGCACAACCGCGACCGGCGACCACCAGTTCCTCCTCGACGTCGGCGTCGGGCGCAAGAAATACTATGTCACCCGCGACGATCTTCTCCGCGCCCGCGAATGGGGGGCGCACGGCAATTCGGAGGCGCTCAAGACCCCCGACAACACGCTGGTGTTCGTCACGCCCGAGGACAAGAGCGTCATCCGCCAGGACCAGAGCGATTGTATGGGCTGCCTTAGCCAGTGCGGGTTCAGCAGCTGGGCCGATTCGGAAAGCAATTCGACCGGACGCCTCGCCGACCCGCGCAGCTTTTGCATCCAGAAGACGCTTCAGGACATTGCCCATGGCGGCGACACCGAGGCGAACCTGATGTTCGGCGGCCACAGCGCCTTCCGTTTCGCGCAGGACCCGTTTTATTCCAACGGCTTCGTGCCGACGGTCAAGCAGTTGGTCGACAAGCTGATGACCGGCGACTGACACGGCGCACCCCGCAGCGCGGAGTGAAGGTCACGCTAACGTCACGCCCGCGCGCAAAAATCTAAATCTTCCTGCGGCGGGGGCGGACGTAGCCTGCACCCTGTTCGACGACCCACAATGTCAAAGAGCGACCCACCCGAATGGCGGCGAGGGGTGAGTCTAACCCGGAACATACCGTGTAGAACAGGACTTTTTCACGCGGATCGCCATGCGCTCAGCCGCTAGTTCCGACCGTCCAGCTCGTTCCCCGACAGCCGGACGACATGGACGACGTTGGTCGTTCCGGGCGTCGCGAAGGGCACCCCGGCGATCAAGACAAGCAGATCGCCGCCGACGGCGATGCCCGTCCGGAGCGCCGTCCGCTTCGCCTTGTCGACCATCGCTTCGAAGGCCGCGACATCGCGGGTGACAACTGCATGGACGCCCCACACGAGTCCCAGCCGCCGTGCCGTCGCGCGGACCGGGGTCAGACACAGGATCGGCACGCCGCTGCCGCGTTCGCGCGCCGCCCGCCGCGCGGTCGACCCCGACAGGGTGAAGCACACCATCGCCTTCGCCCCGACCGTCCGCGCAACCTGCGCGGCGGCGTTGCTGATCGCGTCGGCGGTTGTCGGCGCGGTCGCGGTTTCGGTAAAATGGACCCGCGCGTAATAATGCGGATCGGCCTCGGTCGTCCGCGCGATCGCATCCATCATCGTCACCGCCTCAACCGGCCATGCCCCGGCAGCACTTTCCGCCGACAGCATCACCGCGTCCGCCCCGTCGTAGATTGCCGTGGCAACGTCGCTGACTTCGGCGCGGGTCGGCGTCGGCGACTGGATCATCGATTCGAGCATCTGTGTCGCGACGACGACCGGCTTACCCATCGCGCGCGCCAGCGCGACGATCCGTTTTTGCGCCGGGGGGACTTGCTCGGGGGGTAGTTCGACGCCGAGATCGCCGCGCGCGACCATCACCGCATCGGCGAGTTCGAGGATTTCGGCCAGCCGGTCGAGCGCGGCGGGCTTCTCGATCTTGGCGAGCAGCGCCGCGCGGCCGCCGATCAACGCCCGCGCCTCGGCGACGTCCTCGGGTCGCTGGACGAACGACAGGCCGATCCAGTCGACGCCGTGATCAAGTGCGAAATCGAGATCGGCGCGGTCCTTCGGCGTCAGGGCGGGCAGCGGCACGACGACATCGGGGACGTTGACCCCCTTGCGGTCGGACACCGTTCCCGGCGTCACGACGACGGTCGTGATGCGGGCGGGGGC
>JAYTXW010000102.1:0-3198 GCA_043742745.1 Sphingomonadaceae bacterium | reverse complement strand
CTTCCGATCTATTTGCTCGGCGAAGGCTCGTTCACCGGCAAAGGCATTTATGAAATCGATATCTTCATGGCGTCGCTCGCAGGCCGGGTGCCGCCCAATGCGATGCTCAGCCACGACCTGTTCGAAGGCATTTACGCACGCGCCGGGCTGATCTCCGACGTCGAGGTCGTCGAGGATTTTCCGATCCGCTACGACGCCGCCGTGCGCCGCCAGCACCGCTGGGTTCGCGGCGACTGGCAACTGCTGCCGTGGATCTTCACGCGGCACCAGCGACCCACCGACGGGTTGCCTGGGAATGGCCGCGCGAAGATGCTCGACAATCTGCGCCGGTCGCTTGTGGCGCCCGCGATCGTAATAGCGCTGATCGGCGGCTGGTTCATGCCCGCCCCGGCGGCGCTTCGCTGGACCTTCAGCATCCTCCTGCTGATGGCGATCCCGCCATTCATGCCGCTGCCGTCGCTCCTCCTGGCCCCCAGGCGACGCGATGTCCCGCTGCGCCAGCACATCAAATTGCTCTCAAGCGAGTTGGGCACCGCCGTTGGGCATTTCACCTTCCAGCTTGTGACCGTTGCCGATCAGGCGACGCGCATGGTCGATGCCATCGTTCGGACGCTTCTCCGGTTGTTCGTCACCCGTCGCCATCTCCTCGAATGGACGACGGCAGCGAGCGCCAGCGCCTCGCCCGACCCAGGCATCGCCCAGCTTTACGCCTTCATGCGCCATTCGGTCGTGCTGGCGGTTGTCGCGGCGGCAGCGGCGATCGCGCTCCAGCCTGCGATCTGGCCGCTGGCGGGGACGATTGCGGCGTTGTGGGTCGCGGCACCGTTGATCGCATGGGGGCTGAGCAAGCCACAGCGGGTAGCGACGTTGCGGGAACTCGACACCGGTCAGCGCGCACGGCTGGAGGAGATCGCGCGGCAAACATGGCGCTTCTTCACCACCCTCGTCACCGCCGAGCACCACCACTTGCCGCCGGACAACGTCCAGGAAACACCGACGCGCGTCGTCGCCGGGCGAACTTCGCCAACTAACATCGGGCTATACCTGCTCGTCGTCGCGACAGCCCGCGATCGGGGATGGTGCGAGACGACCGAAGCACTCGACCGGCTCGAAGCGACCTTCGCGACCCTCGCCAGGCTCCCGCGTTTCCGAGGACATTTCTACAATTGGTACGACACCCGCGACTTGCGGGTGCTCGACCCCGCCTATGTGTCGTCGGTCGACAGCGGCAATCTGGCCGGACACCTGATCGCGCTGGCCAACCTGCTCGACGGCTGGGGGGAGCCACGCACGGTCACGATCGCTGCGGCGGCGCGCGCGATGGCGATGGCGATGGACTTTGCCTTCCTCGTCGATCCTAACCGCCTGCTGCTGTCGATCGGCTATTCGGTCGCCGATAACCGCCGCGACGAAAGCTGCTACGATTTGCTCGCGTCGGAGGCGCGCCTCGCCAGCCTGTTCGCGATCGCCAAGGGCGACATTCCGGCGCGGCACTGGTTCCGCCTTGGTCGCAGCGCGACGCCGATCGGTGTTGGCTCAGTGCTGATCTCGTGGTCGGGGTCGATGTTCGAATATCTGATGCCGTCGCTGCTCCTCCGCGCACCCGACAACAGCCTGCTCGAAACCTCCAATCGCCTCGTCGTCGATCGCCAGCGTGGCTATGCGCGCACCGCCGGGGTGCCGTGGGGCATCTCCGAATCGGGGTACAACGCGCGCGACCGCGAGATGACGTACCAGTATTCGAACTTCGGCGTGCCGGGGCTCGGTCTCAAGCGCGGCCTGTCGGACAATCTCGTCATTGCGCCCTATGCGACAGGCCTCGCGACGATGGTCGACGCGGTTGCGGCGCTCGACAACCTTGCGGCGATCGAGGCGGTCGGCGGGCGCGGCGAGCTCGGCTTTTACGAGGCGATCGACTTCACCCCGGCGCGGGTTCCGGCGGGCGAGCGCTTTGCCGTCGTCCGCAACTATATGGCGCACCACCAGGGGATGGCGCTGCTCGCCATCACCAACGTCCTCGACGGCGGGCGACTGCGCGATGCTTTCCACGCCGAGCCGATCATTCGCGCCACCTCGCTCCTCCTCCATGAGCGTCCGCCGCGCGGCGTCGGTACTTTCAAAACGCGCCCCGAGGAAGCGCGAAGCGCCGCCAACACGCTACCGATCGAACCCGATGCGGTGCGAACCTACGGCGTCGAAATGGAGGCGGTGCCGGCCGTCCACCTGCTGACGAACGGGCGCTATTCAGTGATGCTGACGAGCGCGGGGGCGGGGTACAGCCGTTGGCAGGGCCTCGCGATCACCCGCTGGCGCGAGGACCCGGTCGTCGCCGGCCACGGCTCGTGGCTCTATGTCGGCGACCGCCAGAGCGGCGAGACATGGTCGGCGACACTGGCCCCGCGCGGAGGCAGCCCAACCGGCTATGTCGCGCGCTTCAGCGAGGGCCGCGCCGAATTTTTCCGTGACGACGGCGCGCTGACAACAACGACGGTCGTACTGATCTCGCCCGAAGACGATGCCGAAGTGCGCCGGGTTTCGGTCGCCAACCGCGGGACGCATAGTCGACACATCGACCTGACGTCGTTGATCGAGCTGACGCTAGGCGCGCAGGCGACCGACCTCGCCCATCCTGCCTTTGCCCGGATGTTCGTCGAAACCGAGCAGCTCGACGGCCCCGTCCTGATCACCCATCGCCGCCCGCGCGGCAGCGACGACCCGGCGATCTGGGTCGCCCATTTCGCCGTAATCGACGGCGAGGCTGCTGGACCGGTGACATGGGACACCGATCGCGGCTCGTTCGTCGGGCGCGGTCGATCAGCCGCCGACCCCGTCGGCCTGACGCAACCGCTCGGCGGCCATGCCGGAACGGTGCTCGACCCCGTGCTCGCCCTCCGCTGTCCGCTCATCGTCGCCCCCGGCGAGACTGCGCGCGTGTCGTTCTGGACGATCGCCGCTGCGTCGCGCGAGGCCTTGATCCACGCGATCGACCGCCAGAGCGGCGCAAGCGCGTTCGACCGCGCCCAGGTCGGCGTGTGGACTCAGGCGCAGATCGAACGCCGCTTCCTCAAGCTCGACCTCCGCGCCGCCGCCGATTTTCAACGCCTCGCCGCGCATATCGTCAACGCCGGAACGGTCCTCGCCCCGCCGCCCGACCTTGTCGCTCGCGCCGCCGGACCCCAGTCGTTGCTATGGGTCCAC
>JAYTXW010000101.1:0-3294 GCA_043742745.1 Sphingomonadaceae bacterium | reverse complement strand
CTTTTTTGCGTTGAGGGCAACGCTGATGTCGATCAATCCTGTCATGCCGGTCTATGGTCGCTGCGAGGTCGCGCCGGTGCGTGGCGAGGGCGCGTATCTGTTCGACGCCGCCGGGACGCGCTACCTCGACTTCGCCGCCGGAATCGCGGTCAACGCGCTCGGCCACGGCCATCCGCATCTGACCAAGACGATCCAGGATCAGGCGGCGACGCTGATGCACGTGTCGAACCTATACCTCATCCCCGGCCAGACGGCGGTCGCCGAACGGCTGGTCGAGCTGACCTTTGCCGACACGATGTTCTTCACCAATTCCGGCGCCGAGGCGTTCGAGTGCGCGGTCAAGACGGCGCGGCGGTGCCAGTTCGTCCTCGGCCACCCCGAAAAGTTTCGCATCGTCACCTTTGCCAACGCCTTCCACGGGCGGACAATGACCGGCATCGCGGCAACCGATTCGGACAAGATGCGCGGCGGGTTCGAACCGCTCCCCGACTGGTTCACCGTCCTGCCGTTCGACGACCTCGCGGCGGTGCAGGCGTTCATGGCGGGGCCGCAGGCTGGCGAAGTCGGCGGTTTCATGGTCGAGCCGATCCAGGGCGAGGGCGGCATCCGTCCGGCGTCGGTCGCATTCCTGCAAGGCTTGCGTGACCTTGCCGACGAGCACGGCGCGCTGTTGATTTTCGACGAGGTTCAGTGCGGCGTCGCGCGGACCGGGCACCTGTTCGCCTACCAGTATTTTGGCGTGACCCCCGACATCATGGCGATCGCCAAGGGCATCGGCGGCGGCTTCCCCGTCGGCGCGTGCCTTGCGACCGAACACGCGGCGCAGGGCATGGTGGTGGGCACTCACGGCTCGACCTATGGCGGCAACCCGCTGGCGATGGCGGCGTGCGGCGCGGTCCTCGACGTCGTTGCGACACCCGAGTTCCTGGCGAACGTCCAGCGGATGGGCGACCGGCTGCGGCAGGCGATCGAGCAGATGATTCCCAACCACGACGACCTGTTCGAGTCGGTGCGCGGCGTCGGCCTGATGCTCGGGATCAAGCTCAATTCCGACAGCCGCGCCTTTGTCAACTTCGCGCGCAGCCACGGTATCCTGACGGTCGCGGCAGCGGACAACGTCGTCCGCGTCATGCCGCCGCTGATAATCGACGAGAGCCACATTCGCGAATTCGTCGAGCGCCTGTCCGCCGCTGCGCGCGCCTATGCCGCGCCGCCCGTCCAAGCCGCCGCGTAAGCCGCGCGGTGCGGCATTTTATCGACCTCTCGACCGCGAGACGCGGAGGCTTGCGCGCGATCCTCGACGAGGCGCATCGCCGCAAGGCCGCCCGCGCCGGGCTGCCGAAGGGTAGGGTCGACGCCGATGCGCCGCTGAGCGGGCATGTCCTCGCGATGATTTTTGAAAAACCATCGACGCGGACGCGCTTTTCGTTCGATGTCGCGATGCGTCAGCTTGGCGGGACGACGATCGTCACCAGCGCCGACGAGATGCAGCTCGGGCGCGGCGAGACCGTTGCCGATACCGCGCGCATCCTGTCGCGCTTCGTCGACGCGGTCATGCTCCGGTGCACGAGCCATGCGATGATCGAGGAATTGGGCAACGTCGCGAGCGTCCCCGTCATCAACGGCCTGACCGACCTGACCCATCCGTGTCAGGCGATGGCCGATATGATGACGGTCGAGGAACGCCTTGGCCGCCCGGTCGACGATACCTGCTGGGCGTGGTGCGGCGACGGCAATAACATGGCGCATTCGTTGATCGAAGCGGCGAGCGTGATGGGGTTCGACCTCCGCCTCGCCGTGCCGCACGGCTATGATCCCGATCAGGCGGTGGTGGCGACCGCATCGGCGCGCGGCGGCAACGTCGAGGTCCTCCACGATCCCGCCGCTGCCATCGACGGGGCCGACGTCGTCGCAACCGACACATGGGTGTCGATGGGGCAGACTGCGCCGAAGGACAAGCTTGCCGCGATGGCGAAGTTTCAGGTGACGACGGCGCTGATGGTGTGCGCGGCGCCGACCGCCGTGTTCCTCCATTGCCTGCCGGTTCACCGTGGCGAGGAAGTCACCGCCGCCGTCATCGACGGACCGCAATCGGCGGTGTGGGACGAGGCGGAGAACCGGTTGCACGTGCAAAAAGCGATTTTGCTGTGGTGCCTCGGCAAGATTGGATGAGGGCCGTCATGGCCGTCGTCGCGACCGTCATCCCGGCGTCCGCCGGGTTGACGGTGGTGTGTGACCGACACCGACTTATATAGCCCCCATGACCGCTTGCTCCCGCGCCCTCGAAGGCGTTGCCCCCGTCGCCGACCGCGTCCTTGGTTTCACCGTCGGCGCGCGTAACGTCCGCGGCACCGTCGTCCGCCTCGACGCGGCGCTCAACGCCGTGCTCGCCGCGCATGACTATCCCGCGCCGCTCGCGACCCTGCTCGGCGAGGCACTTGTGCTGACGACGTTGCTCGGCGCGACATTGCGCGACGACGGCCAGCTGACGATGCAGGCGCAGGCGAGCGGCGGCGCGGTCGACCTGCTCGTGTGCGACTACCGCGCCGGGGCAGTGCGCGGCTACCTCCGCCACGATCGCTCCGATGTTGCCGTCGGGGCCGATCTCGCCGCGGTTTTTGGCGACGGCCATCTCGCGATTACCCTCGACCCGAGCGCGAGCGCCGAACGCTATCAGGGCATTGTCCCCCTCGAAGGCGCGTCGCTCGCTGAAGCCGCCGAACTGTATTTCTTCCAGTCGGAGCAACTTCCGACGCTGCTCAAGATCGCCGTCCGCTGGGACGAAGCGCGCGGCTGGATCGGCGGCGGGCTGCTCGTCCAGCACCTTGCCCGCGCCGAGATCGGCGGCGAGCGGCTGAGCGTCGCCGATATGCACCCCGACTGGAGCCACGCCCTCGCGCTCGCCTCGACAATGTCCGCCCCCGAACTGACCGACGTGTCGCTGAGCGAGGAAGACCTCGTCTGGCGGCTGTTCCATGATGACGAGGTCCGGGTACAGGCGGGCGCGGTGCCGACGCGCGGCTGCCGCTGCACGCTCAGCCACATCGCGGGCGTCATCGCGCAATTCCCCGCCGACGAACGGGCCGAAATGGCGGGCGATGACGGGCGGATCAAGGTCGACTGCGCCTTTTGCGCGCGGGCCTTTACGATCGACGTTTAGGTTCTACTTTCATGGTCAGCGGGGCCGATCGGCCGCTTTATGGGACAGACGATGGCGAACACTATCCTCACTCCGGACGCTGGGGCGCTGGCCGACGAGCGGGACGCTGAACCACGCGTCCATTTCGCGCCGAC
>JAYTXW010000100.1:0-3920 GCA_043742745.1 Sphingomonadaceae bacterium | reverse complement strand
GCCTACGGCCATCACCGTGCGGTCATGGCCAAGCGCCGGGCGACGGCCACGCGACCAGCTGCGACGGAGACCTATCATAACTCGTCATCCGGCGCGCGCCCGTAGGCTTATTGATCACTGGCAACGCGCTACGGCCGTTTAAATCGACCGCGCTGCACATCAAGGAATGTATATATCTTAATCTTAACAAATAAGCTCGGGGTCTCGATCGGCGTTGATCGGGACCCCCTTTTTCGCAGGATGAGGCGTTCACGCCCACCGTCTACCTCGGGAAAAAACTGAGCACGTTCCTTTTATCAACTCGGAAAAAAGCCAAAAGCAGTCGCAAGTGCCGCCATAGTGCCGAGGGCACCGACTATAAGCCCGAAGCCGCGGCTGATTTTCCCGTATCGGCCCCGTAATGAAGATGCTATTGATTGACGGTCGCAGGAGCTCGCCTCGCGTCAGGAGGGCGGCTGGTGTTGTCAGGATATCGAGGCGGCGACTTTCCGATCTGGTTAGGCGTAAACTAGAAGAGCAAGGCGGGTCTATATGTTCGTGATATGATCGCTTCTGTTCTCAAATCTCCCTTAGCTTTGTGACCTCCGCCTCGAGACATATGATCAGAATTAACCGATTTCTGGTTATGTTGACAGTACCCAGCAGAAGTTCAAGAGCCAGGGTTCAGCCCAACGGTTCCTCGCCACCCACGCCGCCGTCTACAATACGTTCAACTTCCAGCCCCACCTCGTATCCCGGCCGACCCTGCGCCTCGTCCGAGGCGAAGCCCACCAGGTGTGTGCGGCGGCGACCGCAGCCGCATGAGAGCGGGAGCGGGGTGGGGGCCGTTTGACCTCAGCGAAGTTAACCTGACAGTTCCGGCTCGACCTGTAGGACGAGATCGACATCGTGCCGATCGATCGGCGTCAGCCGTTGATCGCGACGATGAAGGCGGTCGAGCGAAACGAACAAATACCTGCTGGTGCGTCGACGCACTAAGAAAACAGCCACCGGACAACGTGCTTACCATCTGAAATGATCCAATCCACCGATCCATCATCCACACGCAAAGGCATATCGTCGAGGTTGCACGACGGCGTGTGCCCAGAACCTAGGCGGACGATCTCAATTTCGTAGGTGGCGCCGTCGAGGCAGACCTTAATCGTCACGTCCGCCCAGTCGGCCGGTAAGCATGGCTTAAGGTGGATCGTATTTCCACGACGGCGTAGTCCGAGGATGCCTTCGACGCCTGCGCGGTACATCCACCCCGCCGCGCCAGTGTACCATGTCCACCCGCCGCGACCGTCGTGCGGTGCGACCGAATAGATGTCGGCGGCGACGACATAAGGCTCGACGCGGTAATGTTCGGCCTGCGTGGCGGTGCGCGCGTGGTTGATCGGGTTGAGCAAGTCGAACAGGTCGACCGCGCCGCGCCCGTCGCCGAGCCGTGCCTTGGCGAGGATCGTCCACATCGCCGCGTGGCTGTACTGGCCGCCGTTCTCGCGCAGACCGGGCGGATAGCTACGGATGTAGCCGGGGTCGTGCGTCGTATGCTCGAATGGCGGGGTGAACAGCTTGACCAACCGCGCCGTGCGGTCGACGAGGTGCCGGTCGACCGACGCCATCGCCTGTCGCGCGCGCGCCGGATCACCTGCGCCGCTGATCACCGACCACGTCTGGGCGATCGAATCGATCTGGCATTCGTCGCTGTCCGCCGACCCGAGCCATGTGCCGTCGTCGTAGGTGGCGCGGCGATACCATTCGCCGTCCCACGCCACCGCCTCGATCGCTGCGCGAATGGCTTCAGCATGGGCACGCCACCGCGCCGCGCGCTCGGGTTCGCGCGCGTCGGCGAACGGCGCGAAACGGGTGATCGCGTGGATCAGGTGCCAGCCGAGCCAGACGCTCATGCCCTTGCCGCCCTCGCCGACGCGGTTCATGCCGTCGTTCCAGTCGCCCCCGCCGATTAGAGGCAGGCCGAGGTCGCCGGTCATAGCCACCGACTGGTCGAGTGCCAGCGCGCAATGCGTGTAGAGTGAAGCGTGGTCGACGCTGGTTTCCGGTAGATAAAATGCATCGTGTTCGCCGGGCGCAAGTTCGCGCCCGATGAGGAACGAGATCACCGTATCGAGGACCTCGACGTCGAGGGTTGTCTCGATATATTCGGCGACCGAGAGCGCCAGCCAGCCGCGATCGTCGGAGATGCGCGTCCGGACGCCGCGACCGCTTTCGGGCAGCCACCAATGCTGGACATCACCTTCATGAAATTGTCGCCCTGCGGCGCGTAGCAAGTGAGGGCGGACGAGTTCCGGGCGCGACAGCAGTAGCGCGCCGCCGTCCTGCAACTGGTCGCGAAAGCCATAGGCACCGCTCGCCTGATAAAAGCCTGCGCGCCCCCAAACGCGGCAGCCGAGCACCTGGTACAGCAGCCAGCCGTTGAGCATGATGTCCATCGCCCGGTCGGGGCTGCGGAGTTCGATCGTCCCGAGCGTTTTCCGCCACTGCGCCGTGGTTCGGGCAAGTTCGGCGTCGAGGTCGGTGTCACGCCAAGCGGTGACCAACGCCCGTGCGGTTTCGCGGTCAGCCGCCTGACCGATCGTCCAGACGATTTCGCACGAGCCACCGGGCGGGAGCGTGACCTCGGTCGTCAGGACGGCGCAGGGGTCGATTCCGGCGCCGCACGCCGCCGATAACGGTCGACCTCTCGCCAATCCCGCCGGGGCGGCGAGGCTGCCGCCATGCCCAACGAAGGCGGCGCGGTCGCACGTCCACCCGGTCTGAGCGCCGCCGAGATCGGCAAAGGCGATCCGCGCGCCGGTATCGGGGTCGAATGGGTTGCGCGCGAACAGCGCCCCGGTGGCGGCGTCGAATTCGGTGACGATATGCGCGGCGGTTTTCGACCGCGCGCCGCCGAGAACCCATTCGGCATAGCCGGTGACGCTCAATGTCCGGGGTGTCGCCGAGCGGTTGTGGAGCGTCAGTCGTGCGAGGCGCAGCGGCGCATTGAGCGGAACGTGGACGAGGAGATCGCTCTCGATGCCGTGGCCGAAGGCGTGGAAGCGGCTGTAGCCAAAGCCGTGGCGGGTAATGCGCGCTCCACCCGGTCCGACGGGGGCGAAGGTTGGTGACCATATTTGCCCGCTATCGACGCAGCGCAAATACATAATATCGCCGGGGGGGTCGGCGACGGTGTCGTTCGACCAAGGTGTCAGCTGGTTTTCGCGCGCGTTCCCCGACCAGATCGCGCCGAGGCCGTCTGCCGACACCTGGCACCCGAAATCGGGGTTGGCGAGGACGTTGATCCACGGCGCGGGCGTCGTCGCCCGGTCGGCGAGGATGACGGCATATTCGCGCCCGTCGTCGTGAAAGCCGCCGAAGCCGTTCCACATTTCGACCGTTTCGGCGCGGGGGATAGTCTCGTCGCGCGGGCGGCCCGGACGCGGCAGGCGCGGCGGCGGCAGCGTCGCGGCGGTGATGGCGGCGGGCGGCTCAGTGCGCTGTAACTGGCGGCGCAGCGCCCCACGCGAGGCGACGAGTTCGACGCGGGCGAGGGCACGGAGCGACGCCACCTGCGATTCAAGCATGATGTCGGACCGCAAGGTATAGATTTCGCCACAATCGATGACCGGCGCAGCCCGGTTTCTAACGCCGCGCACCGCGTCGTCGATCGCGGTTTGCAGATCCTGGATATACGATGCCTTACGCTCGTTGAGAATGACGAGGTCGAACGCGAGGCACCGCGCGCGCAAGAATTCGAACGCCAGCAGCATTTCGGCGACCAGCTTCATGTCGCGCGGGTCATCGATGCGGACGACGACGATCGGGCGGTCGCCGGAGATGCCGTGGACCCATAGCAACGACTGGGGTCCGGCGGCGCGAGCGACAAGGTCGGGCGGCGGGGCGAGGACCGTTCCGGCGTTGACGATATGCGCGGCGAGGCG